>NZ_JAQCSY010000008.1:0-156907 GCF_027686195.1 Coprococcus sp. AF102-57
ATGAAAAAAGTAAGGGAGCTGTAGACCGTTAGGGTTTGCAGCTTTTTTATTGCATAGCAAAATCCGTAGGAACTTCCTGTTAAATAAAAGGCACTACGAGCCTAGGCACATTCTTTATTATTACATATTAAATAATAAAAAAAGAATGCACAGTCTGAACTGCAGCATTCTTTTTCTATTATTGTTTAAGTCTGTTCTGATTACGCCAGTCTCTTGGCGATATTCCATAAATATTTTTAAATGCTCTGGAAAAATGTAATTGGTTGGGATAACCGACTGCATTACTTACATCTTTAATGGAAAGCTTTGTCAGTTTTAATAATTCAGCAGCTTTAATCATTCTATAATTCAACAAAAATTCCTGAGGAGATTTTCCAATTCCGTCTTTGAAAATTTTTCCGAAATAACTGCGGTTTAATCCGCATACAGCAGCGATGTTTTCAACTGAAATATCGTTTTGAAAATTCTGCTCTATGTAGGATAACGCTTCATGGATATAAAAATCCTGAAGGCGGCTGATTTTCGATGTCTGCATAGTAGCCGTAGAACGGATTAGAGCATCAATTGCAAGATAGAGATGTCCGATGAGGTGAAAAGGTGTTGCGTCTCCGTGGCTTGCAATATAGAGAAGTTCTTCTTTCAGTATTTCGCGAAGATCTTTAGAAGTAGCTTTATAAATCGGATTATCCAAACTAAGTCCGGAAAGTTCAATGGTTTCCTTTGCACGTAGTCCGTCAAATTCAATCCATGTATATTCCCAGGGGAGTTTTTCATCAGAGATATAGGTATTGATCTGACCGGGGAAAATCATAAAGCCCTGACCACTTTTTACGTGATAGGTCTGTGTCACACCGTGGGAATCATTTGCCATTAAAATTCCAGTACCGGAGATAATGTAGTGAAAAAGAAAATGATTACGGACGGCAGGACCAAAACTATGCGCCGGTTCACATTGTTCGTAACCAAACTGATACAATCCAAGATCGACAAAATTCTCGCTTGGAAATACTGAAAACATAAGTTCTTTCATAATAATTCCTTTCTCATAGGTGCTCTGCCGTGAAAAAATGATGTTTAGCAGATGTTAAGTCAGTTGATATATATATTTATTCTACTGATTTAATAAATAGATTGCAACTAAAATATACCAAAATGCTATGCATTTAGCAAAAAAGAAGAAAATAATAGCATTTTGGAATAAAAATTCAAATACAATGATATTTATAGTCGCATAATGGTATGTTATAATACAACTATAAAGAAAGCACTTGATATATCGAGCGGTAACTAAAAACGAATATACCTGTGAGGAAGGAGAAAAAATGAGAAGGAAAAGAGCAGCAATTGTTTTGGGAATGTCCTGTATTCTGATGGCATCAGCTGTATTACAGGGATGTCAGCAAAATCCAAAAAGCGGAAAAGTGGAAATTGAACTTGTTCAGTATAAACCAGAGGCGGTAGATATATTTGAACAGCTCGAAAAAGAATTTAATGAGACACATGATGATATCCATTTAAAAATATCTTCCCCAAATGATGCGACAACAATTTTGAAAACACGTTTTATCAGAGAAGATTATCCGGATATTATCGGAATCGGAGGAGATATCAATTATTCGTATTTTGTTGATTCAGGAATACTGGCTGACCTTTCAGATTATGAAGGACTTAGTGAGGTAAAACCTGCTTATCTGGATATTATTGAAGGATTGGAGTTTGTTCCGACAGAAGGAACATATGGGCTTCCGTATGTGGCAAATGCGGCAGGAGTGCTCTATAACAAAGATATGTTTGCGGAACATGGATGGGAGATTCCGCAGACCTGGGATGAATTTGTTTCTCTTTGCGAGGAGATTCAGAATGAAGGAATCCAGCCACTTTATTTTGGATATAAAGATACCTGGACCTGCCTTGCACCTTGGAATGCACTTGCAGTCGGACTTGCACCATCCGATGTTTGTCAGCAGGTGAATAAGGGAGAAACAACCTTCTCCAAAGAATATCCTCAAGTGGCAGAAAAAATGCTTGAATTGTTAAACTATGGTGAAGATGGACCGTTTGCATACGGATACAACGATGCATGTACTGCATTTGCAAATGGTGAATCAGCGATGTATACAATCGGAAGCTATGCAATTCCGCAGATCAAATCTGTAAATCCGGATATGAATATCGGTTCTTTTGTTATGCCGGCTAATGATTCGGAAGAGGACAATGTATTAAATTCAGGAGTAGATCTGCAGTTCTGTGTGATGGATGCATGTGAAAATAAAGAAGCGGCATATGAAGTCCTTGATTTTCTGATGGATCATGAAAGTATCCAGACATACTTAGAAGCGCAGAATGCAGTGCCTTGTAAAGATGAAGATTTTGCACTGGCTCCAGAGCTGGAAGATATGAAACCATATATTCAGGATAACCGTATGGCGGATTACCAGGATCACTATTATCCGTCAGAAATGGCAGTCGATGCACAAATCCAGACATTTCTCATAAACCAGGATGTTGACGCATTCCTGAAAAAATTTGACAAAGACTGGATCAGATATAACAGGGATATCATTCGTATGATAGAAGATTATGAAGCAGGCAAGTAGGAGGGATACAGATCATGAATAAATTGAAAAGGATGAATGGCAGAGAGCGGACATTTTTACTGATTACGATACCGATACTTGCGTTGTTTTTCTGCTTTAATACGCTGCCTCTTATTAAAGGTGTTATTTATAGTTTTACAAATTTTCGAGGATATGGCGAGTTTGACTGGGTAGGTATTCGGAATTATACAGACTTATTTACTGATGCAAGAGTCGGGAAATCCTACCTGTTTACATTCAAGCTTGCAATTGTTGCAACAATAGTTGTAAATGTGTTAAGTCTTGTTTTAGCTCTTGGATTAAACAGTAAAATTAAATTTAAAAGTGCACTCAGAGGAATGTATTTCGTTCCAAATATTTTAGGAGCACTTGTAGTGGGCTATATTTTCAATTACTTTTTCACTTATATTCTTCCGGCAGTTGTAAAAATGATGGGCGGAAAAGGTGACAGTATCCTGGCAAGCTCAAAATGGGCATGGGTTGCGATCGTAATTGTATGTGCATGGCAGTCTGTTGCAATGAATACGATTATTTATATTTCCGGACTTCAGACGGTACCGGAGGATGTATACGAAGCAGGTTCTCTTGATGGAGCGACCGGATGGAAAAAATTCAAGAATCTGACATTTCCACTGATCCTTCCATTCTTTACCATCAATATGGTACTTTGCATGAAGAATTTTCTGATGGTATTTGATCAGATCATGGCTCTTACCAAAGGAGGCCCGGCGCAGAGTACAGAATCAATTTCATTTTTGATTTATAACAATGGTATGGCCGGAGGACAGTTTGGGTTCCAGAGTGCCAATGCAGTTGTGTTCTTTGTAGTGATCGTTGTGATCTCTGTATTACAGATGAACTTTTTGGGAAATAAGGAGGAACAGTTATAATGAAAGTAAAGGTGAAAGAAAGAGTAAACTGGCCAATCACAATTTTATTGATTCTGGGTCTTGTAACCGTTATTTTTCCTCTTTATCTTACAGTTGTGATTGCATTTAAGAAACCGTCGGAAATGACAAACAGTATTTCCGGAATCTTATCACTGCCAAAAAGCTGGAGCTTTTCTAACTTTGCAGAAGCAATGCGTGTAACAGATTTCTGGCATTCACTGGGCAACAGTGTGCTGATAACGATTGTAACGGTAGTTCTTTCCATTCTGATTCATTCTATGATCGGTTATGTGATCGGAAGAAGTAAAAGTACCAGTAAATTTTACAAAGTAGCCTATCTTTATATTGTAAGCGGTATGTTTGTTCCATTTGCAATTTTGATGATGCCACTTGTGAAGCAGACAGCACAGATGGGAATTGACAATATTTTCGGTGTTATTTTGTGTTATCTTGTATTTTATATGCCGATGAATGTGCTCTTATATTCCGGTTATCTGAAAAATATTCCGATGGCACTGGAAGAGGCTGCACATGTAGACGGGGCAACAACCTGGAAAACTTATTGGAGTGTTATTTTTCCGATCATGAAACCGATGCATGCAACAGTAGCGGTACTCACAGCACTTGGTACATGGAATGATGTTATGACACCACTTGTAATTCTGGCAGGTAGCGATGTGAACACACTGCCACTTGCACAGATGACATTCCAGACACAGTTTGGAACCAATTATAATCTTGCATTTGCGTCCTATTTACTGGCACTGCTTCCGATTTTGATTTTCTATCTGATCTGCCAGAAACAGATTCTGAACGGTGTTGTAAATGGAGCAGTAAAATAAATTTGACAGAAGCTTAAGGAGAAGAACATGGGAATCATATACAACGAGAAAGCAAGAACATTTACATTACATACCCATAATACAACGTATCAGATGCAGATTGATGCATATGGATTTTTACTGCATTTATATTATGGAAGAAAGACAGATGGAGTTATGGACTATCTTCTGACCTATGCAGACCGTGGCTTCTCTGGAAATCCGCAGGATGCAGGAAATGACAGAACATATTCCCTTGATGTGCTGCCGCAGGAATTTCCATGCCGACTGACAGGAGATTTCAGGAGTCCGGTGCTTGACCTTGTAAATGCAGATGGTTCTTTTGGATGCGATCTTAGATATCAGGGATATGAGATTTGTGATGGAAAATACAATTTGAAGGGGCTTCCGGCAGTTTATGCTGCAGAAGAGGAAGCCCAGACTCTGATCATTTATATGAAAGATCAGGTGACAGGATTACAGGTAGAATTACTTTATGGAGTTCTTCCGGAGTATGATGTGATCACAAGAAGTGCAAAAGTGATCAATACAGAAGAAGATAAAATCAGACTGACAAAAGCACAGGCAGCATGTATTGATTTTGTTCATGGTGAGTTTGATATCATTTCTTTTTACGGCCGCCATGCGATGGAAAGAAATATGCAGAGAACACCGGCAGGACATGGAGCTTTTGTAATTGGAAGCCGTAGAGGAACATCCAGCCATCAGTACAATCCGATGATGATACTGGCAGAAAAAGAAACGACAGAAGATGCCGGTACCTGTTATGGAATGTCTTTTGTATACAGCGGAGGATTTAAAGCAGAAGTAGAAAAGGATCAGTTCGGGCAGACAAGAATGCAGATGGGACTGCAGGAAGAACAGTTTTCTTATCCACTGAAAAAAGGAGAGGAATTTGTGATTCCTGAAGTTATTTTAACTTGTAGCAGTCAGGGACTTGGAAAGCTTTCCCAGAATCTGCAGAGATGTATCCGTAAAAATCTGTGTCGCGGAAAATATAAAGAAAAAGTTAGACCGGTACTGATCAACAGCTGGGAAGCATGCTATTTTGATTTTACAGGAGAAGATATCTATCATCTTGCCGAGCAGGCAAAGGATCTGGGAATCGATATGGTTGTACTGGACGATGGATGGTTTGGAAGTAGAAATGATGACAACAGTGGACTTGGCGACTGGAAGGTAAATGAAGAAAAGCTGCAGGGAAGTCTCGGTGACCTGATCAGCAGGATCAATGCATTAGGTGTTAAATTCGGGCTCTGGTTTGAGCCGGAGATGGTAAATGAAGACAGTGATCTTTACCGTGAACATCCGGACTGGGCAATTCAGATTCCGGGAAGAAAACCGGTAAAAGGAAGAAACCAGCTGATCCTTGATTTTTCGAGAAAAGAAGTTGTGGATGCTGTTTATGAGCAGATGTGTCAGGTACTCGATCAGGGAAATATCGAATATGTAAAATGGGATATGAACCGAAGTATGGCAGAAGTATATTCTAGAACAGCAGAAGAACAGGGTAGTGTGCAGTATGACTACATACTTGGGCTTTATGATTTCCTGGAGCGTATTATCAGCCGCTATCCGGACCTTCTGATCGAAGGATGCAGTGGTGGTGGAGGTCGTTTTGACGCGGGAATGCTGTATTATACACCACAGATCTGGTGCAGTGACAATACCGATGCAGTGGATCGTGTAAGGATCCAATACGGAACATCCTTTGGGTATCCGATATCAGCAGTTGGATCCCACGTATCTGCAGTTCCGAATCATCAGACAGGAAGAAAGACATCACTCCATACAAGAGGTGTCTGTGCTATGGCAGGAACCTTCGGCTATGAACTGGATCCGGCGAAAATGACAGATGAAGAGTGCGGAGAGATCCGGGAACAGATAGCAGAATACAAAAAATACGCACAACTTGTACAAAATGGACTTTACTATCGACTGAGTAATCCATTTGCAGAAGAAATCAGCGCATGGGAATTTGCATCAGAAGATGGGAAAGAAGTACTCGTAAATGTAGTTATGCTTGAAATCCATGGAAATATGACAGTAAATTATGTGAAACTGAAAGGTCTGCGTGCCGGACAATTCTATAAAGATTCAAGAACCGGAAAAATTTATCCAGCAGAGGCTCTGATGGAAGTTGGAATTCCGATGCCTCTTGAATTTGGTGAATACAAAGCATATCAGATTTATCTGGAAATGGTTGAATAAAAATGAGAAAAGCAAATGATATTTTTGAAAAGAGACTGGCGAAGCATATGGATGAGCTTCGCTGGCTCTATATGGAATTATATGATAATGAAGCAATGTTTGCAGAGCTCTGTGAACAGATGAAGAATTACTATCAAGCAAGAAATGCGAAACTTCGAAAGAGAGATCTGGAGAAGGAAAAGGATCAGGCGTGGTATCGTAAAAAAAACATGCTGGGAATGATGCTGTATATTGATAATTTCGCCGGAAATTTAAGAGGAGTCAAAGGAAAGCTTAAGTATCTGGAAGAATGTGGTGTAAACTGTGTTCATCTGATGCCGTTTCTCGATTCGCCAAAGGGAAGATCCGATGGAGGCTATGCGGTTGCGGATTTCAGAAAAGTAAAGCCGGAACTTGGAACCATAGAAGACCTTGCAGATCTGGCTGAAGCCTGCCATGAAAAAGACATGAATCTGTGTATGGATTTTGTAATGAATCATACTTCCGAAGATCATGAATGGGCACAGAAGGCAAGAATGGGTGAAGGCGAATATATGAGCCGGTATTTTTTCTGTGACAATGAAAACTATGTCAGAGAATATGAGAAAACAGTGCCACAAGTATTTCCGGAAACTGCACCGGGGAATTTCACCGGGCTTCCTGAAATCGGACACTACGTGTTGACTACCTTTTATCCTTACCAGTGGGATCTGAATTATAAGAATCCGAGGGTGTTTAACGAAATGATGTATAATTTCCTTTTCCTGGTCAATCAGGGGATTGACATTCTGCGGATCGATGCAGTTCCTTATATCTGGAAGGAAATGGGGACAAGCTGCAGAAATCTTCCACAGGTACACACGATAGTCAGGATGATGCGTATGATCGGGGAGATTGTGTGCCCGTCGGTTGTATTATTAGGGGAAGTCGTGATGGAACCGGAAAAAGTAGTCCCTTATTTTGGTACCATAGAAAAGCCGGAATGTCATATGCTTTATAATGTAACTATGATGGCTACTACATGGAATACGGTTGCGACGAGAGATACCAGACTTTTACGGATGCAGCTTGATATTATGAACAACCTTCCGAAAGAGTATACTTTCTTAAATTACCTCAGATGTCATGATGATATTGGATGGGGATTGGATTTCCAGACACTTGCCGGTTGGGGAATGCAGGAAGTCCCACACAAAAGATATCTGAATGACTTTTTCACAGGAAAAATCGCAGAAAGTGTGAGCCGCGGGGAACTTTATAATGAAGATCCGATAACAGGAGATGCCAGATTCTGTGCAACGACAGCTTCCATGTGTGGAATTGAAAGTGCCGGATTTGAACAAAATGAAGAAAAGAAAAAAAGAGCAGTCAGATTTGATCTGATGCTGCATGCATATATGATGGTGCAATCCGGAATTCCAATGCTTTACAGTGGAGATGAGATTGGTCAGGTAAATGATTATACTTATAAAAATGATCCGGAAAAACGGGTTGATTCCAGGTATATCCACAGAGGAAAATTTGACTGGAAGCTGGCAGACGGACGAAAGAGAAAAGGAACGGTACAAAAAGAACTGTTTGATGGAATTGGAAAACTTAGATCCATTCGAAGTAAGGAAAAAGTATTTGACGCATCGGCAAATGTCTGGACGCTTGATACCTGGGAAAATGGAATCCTTGGAGTTGTGCGGGAACTGGAGGGCGAGCAGATGACAGCACTTTTTAATTTCGCAGAAGAGGACCGGACAGCCTGGATCGAAGAAGAGGGAGAGTATATGGATTTATATACCGGTAAAAAAGTCAGCCTTCAGGCAATAAAAATGGAAGGCCATTCCTTTGTATTAGCAAAGAAATGCTAAAGTAAGATAGAAAAAGAGCAGGTAAGAAATTTTATCCTTTCTTACCTGCTCTTTTTACTTTATTGGTTTTCCTGCATATCTTTCAGCATCTGGATAAGTTCCAAATCCTTTTCGGTAACACGGAAATTAGTGGTATAATTCCGTCCTTCCGGAGATTTGACGGAGATTTCGATGATGCTGTCTTTGCGGCATGCATCTCCTTTTACTGCATGAATAAAAGGCATAAATTTAGGATGCTCCTGTTGAAAAGTGGAAAATGCGGATTTCAGTTTTGCAAGCATTCCAAGCTGTTGAAAGTTAAGCGCCATAAAATACTCCTTTATAATTCAATATATCCATTGAACCCTCCAAGGGTGTAATATGCTTTTTTGTCTTCTGGTTTCAGATAAATGGAGAGAGCTTCCGGAGTTTCTACAGCGTGTCCCTTTGCATTGCAGTCAGCAATCACACGTTCTGTGATAGCGGCTACAGTATATTCTGCACTCTGGTACTGAACATAGAATGCAGGATTTTTGGCAGGAACTTCTACTGGTACTTTGACTTCTTTTACAACTTCTTTTATCTCTACAACAGGAGTTGCTGTAGCCGGTGCTGATGATGTAGCTGTAGCAGTTACTGCTGATTCAAGTGTTCTTTTCTGTTTTTTCTTATCGATTCTTTTATTCATTATTATTACCCCTTTTTCAAATTGTACAACATCTATTATATTACTTTTATATGGAGAAGTCAAAATGGTATTTATCACAGATATTTTGCAGAAAATGAAAAAGGGTTGCGCATAATGGTGAGATATGAGTATAATGAGTATCGTGTAATTGGAGTATAATCGGGAGGAAGAGGTAGAATGAATAGAGCAGCATTATTTTTTGATATTGATGGAACCGTACTCAGTGAAATTACAAAAGAGATTCCCGCAAGTACGGTAGATGCACTTAAAAGGGCACACGACGCAGGACATTTTTTGTTTATCAATACAGGAAGAACGTACTGCAGTGTCCCGGTGGAACTGAAAAAACTTCCATTTGATGGATATCTGTGTGGATGTGGGATTTATTTTACATTTGATGAAGAAGTTATTTTTGAAAAGCATCTGGATCCGGAGAGGGGCGATGAGATCGCTGATTATATGACAAAATGTCAGATTGATGGGATTTTTGAGGGAGCAGAAGATGTGTATTTCACTTCAAGAGTTTCAAGATTTGACAGATTGGAAAATACAAAAAAACACATGAATAACCGTGGACTTGGAATCGAGCGTTATATGGAGCAGAGAAGATGTCCATATGATAAGATCTTTATTTATACGGATGAAAAAAGTGATGTAAAAGCATTTTTTGAATTTATTAAAGATGATATGGAAGTAATCGACCGTGGAAGTAATACGTTTGAATGTATCCTGAAGGACTATACAAAAGGAACTGCGATTGACTGGGTACTGGAGCATTTTGGAATGACGAGAGACCAGTCATATGTATTTGGAGACAGCAGCAATGATCTGGCAATGTTCCAGCATGCCGGGCATGCGATTGCGATGGGCGCGCATGACCAGGTGCTGGAACCTTATACAGAATTTGTGACAAAGACCGTTGAAGAAGATGGAATTGCTTATGCGATGAAGAAATATGGACTGATCGATTAGAGAATCCTCCGGTAAAGTTACAGAGGAAATTTTCTAAGATGCAGCAGCTTTTATAAGATCATCAAGAGAAGCAAAATGATAACCCATTTCTTCCCATTTGGTGAGAAGTTCATCTAAGATTTCAGCGTTTGTAGAGGACGTACTGTGGAGTAAAACGATGGCACCGGGATGGATCCTCCCAAGCAGCTTTTCAAAAGCCTCTTCGTGTGATGGCTGGTTATCCTGATACCAGTCGACGTAGGCGAGACTCCAGAAGAAGGTATGATAGCCAAGATCCTGTGCCATTTTCAGGTTGGCTTCGCTGTATTTGCCTTGTGGTGGACGATAAAATCTGGAAATTTCCTGTCCGGTGATCTGCTGATACAGTTTTTCAACTGTCTGGATTTCTTCAGAAAAGGAGTCCATTGTAGAGATCTGTGACATGTCTTTGTGATGCCAGGTGTGGTTGCCGATGGTGTTACCGGCAGCGAGGATCTGTTTGATAAGTTCTGGATTGCTTTCCAGAAGTGTGCCGACGACGAAGAACGTTGCCGGAGCCTGATGTTTCGTAAGAGCTTCCAGAATAGCCGGTGTATTTCCATTTTCATAACCGGCATCGAAAGTAAGGTAGATTACCTTTTCACCGGTGTCCTGTGCGTAAAAGGCATCAAATTTTTTCAACTCGTCAAATGTGGCATTGCCGACAGGGGGATCCCCATCAGTTTGGAAGCTGAGCCCCCAGTTGCCTTCAGAAGAGGTGGGAACAGCGGCTGAAAAGAAATGATCATGCAGAAATGCAGCGCCGATTCCCACAAAGAAAGCCGCAAGGAAAAGAAAACAGATCCGTATAATATTTTTTGATTTTAATCTGGAAAACATAAAAGGAACTCCGATCGGATAGAAAACAGGTGATTGATAAAATATATGTGGAAATGGAAGGAAAAGAACCGAAATAGATAAAATAGCGGTCAGAAAATAAAGTGGACAAAAAGTGATTAAAAAATAAAAAAAGGCTTGCATTTTTTCTGAGATGTGATATCATATTATTTGTCTTTAAGACGCGGGTGTAGTTCAATGGTAGAACACCAGCCTTCCAAGCTGGATACGTGGGTTCGATTCCCATCACCCGCTTTTGTTATGCGTAAAAAAAAGAACCTCAGATGGTTGATGAAACGATCAGGGCGGTTCTTTTTTTGGCACAAAAAAGTGCGCATCTTGTCTTATAAGCTGGACTTACGCTGACAAGCTACACACTTTTTTCATAGCAAATATATTATTTTAACAAAGCAAAAAACGAGTAGCTGCTAAACTGGATTTACGCTTACCTGCTACTCGTCTGCTATAATTATATTTCCAGTTTTTTCAAAAGTCAAATAAATTTTTCTTACACTGCGACAGTTCTTCCTTTCATTTAATTCTCTTTTCTTTTACGGAAAAGATATTCATCTAATTCTTTTTTGATATTTTCCGGAATTTCTCTCTTCACCGGGCATACCACAGCGTTTGTGAAACGATTTGTAAATAAACTCAGGAAATGAATATCTTTCTGCAGCTGCTCCATGGACATCACAGCCTTCACATCGTACCGGCAATGGATCGGTGCAACATTTCCGCTTGCAAGACGGGCAAATGAGACTGCCGGTACACCTTTATCTGCAAATGGAGTGGAATCACTGGGGTACACGCCTGTCTCAGAAGCTATCGGGAATCCAATTTCCGCTGACATATAGCTGATGTAATGAGAAAGCTTCTCTTCTGCTGACACGCATGCAATGAATTTACCCATATAGGTTCCGATCATATCAAGATTGATGTTGAATACGATTTTATCCAGCTCTGCCTCATGATCTTTCACATAAGCTTTCGATCCTAATAAACCACGTTCCTCGCTTCCGCAGAACACAAAGCGAAGACCGTAATTGCGTTCTTTGTCTTTCATGTATTCCATAATTCCGAGAAGTCCTGCACATCCACTCATATTGTCATAAGCACCATGTGAAAGAGCGGTTGTATCATAATGTGCACTAAGCATGATCCACTCTTCCTTTTTTCCCGGAAGTTCTGCGATCACATTATGGGATTCTCCGTCATATTCCTTCTGCTTAATCTCTAACCGCATCTTTTTCGCATGATTTTTTACCAGCTTAACCGCATCTCCTGTATGAATCATTGCACAAAGGACTTTCTTTTCTTCTCCGACAACTGCTTCCCGAAGATCTCTCTGGTCAATATCCTGCTGTGGATAATATAAGTTACCATACTGGCAGAGAATTGCCTTTGCACCTGCCTTCATCAGATCCCGGTAAGTAAAGAATCCAAATCCCTGTGTGTCCATCAGAACAATCTTGTCTTTGGCTCCTGCAATCGATACTGGATCTGTTCCCGGCATGTAATACAGCTCTCCTTCTGCCACACCGCTTCCGCAGCAGGAAAAAGCCTTGCATGTTATCTCTTCCCCATCTGCATACAAATGAACCTCTTCAATATCGCCCATTGCCACGCGAAAACCTTCGATCTGTGCCGGAACCCCCATGTTCTCACACTGCATTTTCAGATATCCTGCAACCTGCAATTCTTCTTTTGTCCCACTTGTATGGACAAAATCCGTGTCGTTAAAAATCTGCTGTAAATCCATCTCAAAAATACTCCTTTTCTTCTTTTTTCAGATTTTTCCTTCTGACATACATTATAGCAAAATCCCGACAAGTTTAGTAGCACGGTTTTAAGTATCATTCGTATTTTTTCTTATATTGCTAACAGCTGTTTTTCTTCTGTGATAGAAAAGTCAATTGCCTTTGCACCATCTGAAACAGAATTTACAAGATATTTTTTTGTGCCAAAAAGAGAGGAGTTAAAACAAAATGGTAGAAAGCAACAAGATGAAGGAGATGCCGGTGAATAAGCTGATGGTCCAAATGGGGATCCCGATGATCTTATCCATGGCATTACAGGCAGTCTATAATATCGTAGACAGTGCATTTGTAGGAAATATGAAAGCAGGCAGTGAAGCAGCATTAAATGCTTTGACTCTGGTATTTCCGGTGCAGATGCTCATGGTAGCAGTAGGAATCGGAACCGGTGTAGGAACCAATGCACTTCTGGCAAGGACACTTGGACAGGGGAACAGGAAAAAAGCTGCGAAGGTAGCTGGTAACAGTCTGGTTCTTGGCGTGATCATTTATGTGGTTTGTTTATTATTTGGTTTCTTTGGAGTGAGAGCATACATTTCATAACAGACTGTTGATGCAGAAGTACTTGAATTGGGAGTCAGTTATCTGCGGATATGCTGTGTGATTTCTTTTGGTATTATTTTCTTTTCTTTATTTGAAAAATTATTGCAGGCGACAGGACGTTCTCTTTATTCTACAATCGGTCAGGTAGTTGGTGCTGTGGTAAATATTATCCTTGATCCGATCATGATCTATGGTATAGGACCTTGTCCCGAAATGGGAGTGAAAGGTGCAGCTTACGCAATTGTAATCGGTCAGGTGGGAGTTTCGCTGATCTGGTGGGCATTTCCGATTACGGAAGTGATTTCATGTCTGATAGGATATTTATTTTTAAAGAGAATCAGAAAATATAAAGTCAATGCGTTAAGCTAAGGAGGAAACAGAGATGGAAAAAAGAATTATTACGATCAGTAGAGAATTTGGAAGCGGTGGACGTTTTATCGGAGAAGAAGTTGCAAAGAAACTTGGAATTGCGTATTATGATAAAAGCATTATCAATGAAATTGCAGAAAAGTCTGGTTTATCACCGGAATACATCAAGGAAAATGCAGAATTATCACCGAAGAAAGGATTATTTGCCTATGCATTTGCAGGGCGTGACATTACAGGAAAATCAGTAGAAGATATGGTATACGAAGCACAGAGAAAAGTGATTTTAGATATAGCAGAGAAAGAGCCTTGTGTGATCATTGGAAGAAATGCAGATTATATCCTGAAAGACAGGGAGGATGTGCTAAATGTGTTTATTCATGGGAATATGCCGGAAAAAATACAGCGTATCGGTCAGTTATATCATGTCGGTGAAAAGGAAGCTGCCAAAATGCTGGCAGATACAGATAAAAGGCGTATGACAAATTATAATTTTTACACAGATCAGAAATGGGGAAAAGCCAGCAATTATACCTTATGTCTGAACAGTTCGCAGCTTGGATATGACAGATGTGAGAAGATCATTATGGAATGTTTAGGGGTGTAAAAAATTGTAAAAACAAGAAGTTTTTACGGTTTAACCTTAAAAACTTCTTGTTTTTTGCATATAACTTGGATGTTAAAATAATATAGGAAACCTAGTGGTAGCAGAAAGTGTTTTTTAATCTGGAAAAATAAACTATTGTGTTGTATTACGGCGGATCAATACAGGTGTAATTTGTTTGTGAATAGGTTCGCCCAATGGTTTGGGAGCACGCTTTTTCTGCTCATCCATCTGTCGGACCAGAAGATCCATGGCGGTTTTGGCAATTACATCAATCTGCTGCCCAACGGTTGTGATTGGAAGGATTGCCTCGCTGGCAATCGGGGAATTGTCAAATCCAACAATCTCATAAGTTGAAGGAAAGGTTCCGTATTTTTGGAAAATTAAATTAAGAAACATATTGGCATAGGTATCATTCGCAAGAAAGATACCTTTTTTTTGATCTGGGTATTTTGCTTCTATCTTATTAAAAATCTCCCGGATCACATTTAAAATCTCATGATAAGAATTACCTTCTACACTCAGATCGATATCATATGGAACATGATATTCTTCACAAGTTTCCTGAAAGGCCCGGATGCGGTCATAAGCTGGGATGGATTTATCCACATTGACATTTATATGAATCAATATGTCACATTTATCCCGGATCAACAGGGAAGTAGCCTGAAGTGCGCCCATATAGTTATCGGTATTGACACTGCTGATATGTTCTGCTTCACGTTCAATTGCGATGACAGGAATCTGATAGGAAGCGAGCTTCTCGGATGGAAGCGTGTGACTTAAAACAATCAGTCCCTCAATCTGATAAGATAGAAGTTCCTCAATGTACTGTTGTTCTTCTTCAGCTCCATGTTCGCTGGCGAAAACAAGAAATTTATAATGATAATCTCTGTAGCTGGAAAGAAATTGTGTCAGCATCTCAGAATAATAGTGCAGGTAGAGGTTTGGAACAATGATTCCGATAAATTCACTTTTTCCATTCGCCAGGACCTTTGCCAGCTTATTCTTTTTATATCCAAGTGTGTCAAGAGCCTGTGAAATCTTTTCCTGATTTTCTAAGGTAAGAGAATCAGGATGATTGAAGTATCTTGATATTGTAGTCTTTGAAAAATTTGTGTATTCTGCAATATCTGCAAAAGTTACCTGTTTTTTACTCATAAAAGTTGAATCTCCTTCAATATGACGGCTAATAGTCTATAATATTCTTTAGTATAGCAATTCTCATGG
Source organism: Coprococcus sp. AF102-57 (assembly GCF_027686195.1). Classification (NCBI taxonomy): domain Bacteria; kingdom Bacillati; phylum Bacillota; class Clostridia; order Lachnospirales; family Lachnospiraceae; genus Coprococcus; species Coprococcus sp. AF102-57. Next base: position 15,430 of record NZ_JAQCSY010000008.1, read on the forward strand.
AAAAACGCAATGGAAAAATAACCGATTACGTAACCGGTTATTTTAGTGCATAAAAGTGTTGACAGAGTGAGATGGATATAGTATTATCAAATCATAAAGTAACCGGTTACTTAACCGGTTTTGCACGATAAGTTAAAGGAATGGAGGAAGAAATGCATGAAAAGAATGCAAAACCAAGCAAAGTCCGTAAGTAAGCGAACCTGGAGAGAAAAGATGACTTATGTGAAGAAAAACTGGCAGTTATATCTTTTCTTCCTGATGCCGGGACTTTTGCTGACAATTATTTTTAAGTATCTCCCGATGGGTGGTCTTCTGATTGCTTTTGAAGACTACAATGTAATCAAAGGAATTCTTGGGAGTCCCTGGGTCGGACTTGAGTATTTCAGACGATTTTTATCTTCACCGGATTTTATGAACTATCTGATGAATACATTAAAATTGAGTATCTACGGATTGCTGTGGGGCTTTCCGGTTCCGATTATTCTTGCATTGCTTCTGAATCGTATCCGAAAGACAGGAATTAAGAAGAAAGTCCAGCTTTTGATCTATATGCCGAACTTTATTTCAGTCATTGTACTCTGTGGTATGGTCCGTATGCTTTTATCACCTGTAGGACCGCTGAATAAAGTACTCGGAATCAGTACAAACTGGATGACAATGCCTTCTGCATTTCGGACAATCTATATTGCAAGTGGAATCTGGCAGGCGGCAGGATGGTCATCTATTATGTACACAGCAGCATTGGCAAATGCCAGCAAGGAGCTGGAAGAAGCAGCCATCATGGATGGAGCGAATCTTCTGCAGCAGATTTGGTATGTAGAGCTGCCGGCAATTAAAAATATTATTGTAATTCAGTTTATCTTACAGGCCGGAAATATTATGAGTATAGGTTTTGAAAAAGCTTATGCGTTACAGACAGATATGAACTTGCCAGCATCAGAAATCCTGTCTACATATGTATACCGTATCGGACTTTTGAATGGAGATTATGGATATTCTACAGCAGTAGGTCTTTTCAATTCTGTTGTAAATGTTATCTTGCTGATTTTTGTAAACTGGGTTGTTAAGAAACTGAATGACGGAGAAGGATTATAGGAAAGAGGGAGAAAAGATGGAGAAAAAAAAGAAGAAAAAATATTCAAGGACAGACAAAGTAATCCTTGGAATCGGGTTTACCATTCTTGGTTTATTCGTCCTTTCTATAGCAATACCGATTATCTATGTGGTATTAGCGTCCTTTATGGATCCGACTGTTTTGAATAACCAGGGATTGAGTTTTAACATTAAGGACTGGACATTAGACGCATATCGAAGAGTGTTACAGAATAAAATGATCTGGCGTGGATTCTTAAATTCTTTCCTGTATTCACTTGCATTTACAGTTATTTCCGTTTTTGTGACATTGCTGGCAGCATATCCGTTGTCTAAAAAAGAATTTGTAGGAAGAAAATTTTTCAATATTATTTTCCTGATCACAATGTTCTTTGGGGGTGGAATGATTCCTACATTCATTTTGATCAATCAGCTGCACATGGTGAATACGGTGTGGGCAATCCTGATTCCGGGGGCATTTAATGTATGGAATATGATTCTCGCAAGAACTTATTATCAATCAATTCCGACAGAATTAAGAGAAGCATCTGCGCTTGACGGGGCGAATGAGATCCAGCATTTCTTTAAAATTATGATTCCGGTATGTAAGCCGATCATTGCAGTTCTGGCACTCTGGTCTTTCGTTGGAATGTGGAACAGTTATTTCGATGCAATGATTTATTTGAATGATGCAAATCTGCAGCCGTTGCAGTTAGTGCTCCGTTCTATCCTGGTACAGAATACACCACAGCCGGGAATGATCGCCGATATCCAGAGCACGGCAGAAATGGCAAAAATAGCAGAACAGCTTAAATATGCAACCATTGTAGTATCAAGTTTACCACTGTTAGTAATGTACCCGTTCTTCCAGAAATATTTTGACAAAGGAATTATGGTAGGATCGGTAAAAGGCTAATAAGAAAGGAACGATACAGATATGAAGAAAAGAAAAGTAAATGCATTACTTGTAATTGTACTGTCTATGACGATGATGGTAGGAGTTGCAGGATGTGGAAAAGAGCGGCAGCTTGCAGCTGAAATTGATCCGGATACACCTGTATCGGAAGTGCAGTTTCCATTGAAGGAAACCGCAGAACTTTCCTTTATTACAAGTGCACCGGCTACATCAACACAGGAGCCAAATGAACGAGTGATCTTTCAGCGTATGGAAGAGCAGACCAATGTTCATATTGACTGGACTTGTTTTGTATCAGATCAGTTTTCTGATAAGAAAAACCTGGCACTTGCCCAGTTTGGAAATCTGCCGGATGGATTATTCAATGCCGGAATGAGTGAGTATGATCTGTTGCGTTATGCAAAGCAGGGAATCATTATTCCATTGGAAAATCTGATAGATAAATATATGCCGAATTTACAGGCAGTATTTGAAAAATACCCAGAATACAGGACAATGTGTACAGCACCGGATGGGCATATTTATTCATTTCCATGGATTGAACAGCTTGGAGCTGGGAAAGAAGCCATTCAGGCAATCGGAGATATTCCGTATATTAACAAAAAATGGCTGGATTATCTTGGACTTGAGATTCCGACAACAACAGATGAATTGGAACAGGTATTAATTCAGTTCCGTGATCATGCAGATGAACTTGAAAAAGAATTTTCAATTGAAGGTGATGTGATCCCAATGTCATTTATTATCAATAATGGAGATCAGGATCCTGCAATTTTGATCAATGGATTTGGAGAGGGTTATGGAGATACAGGGGATCATTTCGCTGTAACGGATGAAGGAAAAGTTATTTATACAACGGTTCAGGAGGGGTATAAAGAAGGAATTGAATGGTTGCATAGGCTTGTAACAGAGGATCTGGTTGACCCGGAAGCATTTACACAAGAGTGGTCCACCTATGTAGCAAAAGGAAAGAATCATCGATATGGTCTCTGCTTTACATGGGATATTGCAAATATTGATAACAATGAAGATTATGTTATGCTGCCGGCTTTGACAGGACCGAATGGAATGAGAAATATCACAAGACAGAACAACAGCGAAACAAGCGGATTCGATCGTGGAAGATGTGTCCTTACATCCAGCTGTCGTGACACAGCACTTGCTGCTGCATGGATCGATCAGATGTATGCACCCCTTCAGTCACCACAGAATAACTGGGGAACTTATGGAGAAAAGGATTCTTTTAACATTTTTGAACTGACCAAAAATAAAGATGGCGGAGAAATGCTGAAGCACATGGATCTTGGAACGCAGTCGCCGGTAGAAGTACGTGAGGCACAATCTGTAAATGGTCCACTTGCAGTACTGAATGAATATTATGATGTATATGTAACACAGCCGGAAGATGCAAAATGGCGTTTAGACAATATGCATGAAACTTATTTACAGGATATGAATAGCAAGTATGTTTACCCAAATGTCTTTATGAGCATTGATGATACCAATAAAGTATCTCAGTATGATACCGATATTAAAAAATATGCAGAGCAGAAGAAAGCAGACTGGATCCTGAATGGAGGAATTGAAAAAGAGTGGGATTCCTATCTGAAGAAAATGGAACAGTATGGACTTTCTGATTATCTTTCAATTAAACAGAAATACTTTGATCAGTATCAGGAGTCATTGAGTGAAGAAAAATAACGATATGAATAATAGGAGAATTCGCATGAGTGAGATGTTAGAAAAGGCTAGAAAATATGAAGATGAACAGGGAAAGCAGATAAAAGCAAAAGACAGACCGGTTTTTCATGTGAGTCCATATGTCGGATGGATGAATGATCCGAATGGTTTTTCATACTATCGGGGAGAGTATCATCTGTTTTATCAGTATCATCCATACAATACATACTGGAACAGTATGCATTGGGGACATGTGGTTAGTAAGGATCTGCTTCACTGGGAATATCTTCCGGCAGCTTTGGCACCGGATGAAGAGTATGATAAGATTGGATGCTTTTCAGGAAGTGCAACAGAGTTAGGAGACGGCAGACAGCTGCTCATCTATACTGCAGTGGATCAGGAGAAAATGGAAGATGGAACGGTAAGGGATATTCAGACACAGGCAGTGGCTGTTGGCAACGGAAAAGATTATAAGAAATATGAGAAGAATCCGGTTCTGACAGCCAAAGATCTTCCGGAAGGTGCAAGTAAAGTGGATTTTCGTGATCCAAAGATCTGGAAAGGAAAAGACGGGAACTTCTATTGTGTTATCGGAAGCAGACCGGCAGACGGAAGTGGACAGATTCTTCTTTATAGAAGCAAGGATGGATTTGAGTGGGGATTTGTCAGCATCCTTGCAGAAAATAAGAAACGTTTTGGAAAGATGTGGGAATGTCCGGACTTCTTTGAACTGGATGGAAAACACGTTCTTTTGACCAGTCCACAGGATATGTTGCCGGAAGGCTTCGAATTTCATAATGGAAACGGTACTTTATGTATCATAGGAGAAATGGACAAAGATACATATACCTTAAAAGAGCAGTTTACGCAATCTGTGGATTATGGAATTGATTTTTATGCAATGCAGACGTTGGAAGCCCCAGATGGCAGGAGAATTATGATCGGCTGGATGCAGAACTGGGATACACTAGCTCATCGTGATAACGATTCAAAATGGTTTGCACAGATGAGTCTGCCGAGAGAATTGTCTGTAAAAAACGGAAGACTTTACCAAACTCCAGTCAAAGAACTTGATGCAATGCGTAAAAACAGAGTTGAGTACAACAATGTGGTAATAAATAATGATATGATCACATTAGATAAAATCGAAGGACGAACCATAGACATGGAACTTGTGATACGTCCGGAAGATAAGGGGAATGTCTATAAAAAAATTGCATTACGCTTTGCACAGAATGAGAAGTTTCATACAGAACTGAGTTTCCGCCCGGATGAGTCTGTCCTGAAAATTGATAGAAAATTTTCAGGAAGTGCACGAGCATTGGTTCATCAGAGAAGATGCCGGGTAAATGGAGATGCCGATAAATTAAAGCTTCGTGTGATTTTGGATAGATTTAGCGCAGAAATATTTATTAATGATGGCGAGCAGGTTATGTCGGCTGTCCTATTTACAGAACAAGAGGCAAAAGGAATTTCATTTTTTGCTGAAGGTGCAGCTAAAATCGATGTAGTGAAATACGATCTGGTTTAGAAAATACATGATAAAACTTACATGGAGTTTGAAGACGTATGGATAATGATAGGGGGATTCCTGGAACGGGAATCCCCTTTGTAGTATAGGAGCATAGAGTATTGATGATAGAGGAAAGAAGAAAAAGATATGAGAAGGAACTGCATGAAAAATATCTGCAGTTATATCACAATGAACAATGTTATGAAGAACTAATGCAGATGTTGGAAGGGGCTTATCAGGACAGATCGGCGGAGCTTAGGAGATTAGACGGTAGAAGAGAGAAAGAACCAAACTGGTATCGCAACAGAAATATGCTTGGAATGACGATGTATCCGAAGCTGTTTGCGGGGGGATTAAAAGGTGTGATAGAACACTTGGATTATCTGTCAGAGCAGAAGATTACCTATCTTCATTTGATGCCGCTTTTAAAGATGCCTCATCCATATAATGACGGTGGGTATGCGGTGGAAGATTTTAAGCAGGTCGATTCGGAAATAGGAACAAACGAAGAGTTAAAAAGACTGACAAAAGAGCTGAGAAAGCGTGGCATCAGCTTATGTCTGGATGTAGTTATGAATCATACGGCAGATACACATGAGTGGGCGATACGAGCCAAGAGAGGCGAACAGGAATATATGGATCGTTATCAGTGCTATGAGACGCGAGAAATTCCGGATCAATTTGAAAAGACTATGCCGCAAGTGTTTCCGGAAACCGCTCCGGGAAATTTTACATGGTGTGAAGAGATGCACAGGCATGTACTGACAACATTTTATACTTATCAATGGGATTTGAATTATCATAATCCGAAAGTATTTAATGAAATGATTGGGAATATCCTGTATCTGGCAAATCTTGGAGTAGAAGTGTTTCGTATTGATGCAGTTCCTTATATCTGGAAAGAATTAGGAACAAGCTGCAGAAATCTTCCCCAGGTTCATAGTATTGTCCGGATGCTGCGTATCATTGTTGAAATGATCTGCCCGGCTGTGATCCTGAAAGGTGAGGTTGTTATGGAACCAAAAGAACTGCCGGTTTATTTTGGAACAGAGAGTGAACCGGAATGTCATATGTTATATGGAGTTTCCAGCATGGTAAATTTGTGGGCAGCACTGGCTACGAGAGACACAAGGATGTTGAAGCATCAGATGGATGTGATCCACAGCCTTCCGAAGAACTGCTATTTTGTCAATTACCTTCGCTGTCATGATGATATTGGCTGGGGACTGGATGAAGAACAGGAGAAAAAGCTGGAAATAAACCCAATCCGGCACAAAGAATATTTGTATCATTTCTTTGAAGGTACTTATCCATATAGCTTTGCGCGAGGAGAATTATATAATTACGATCCAGCGACGAAAGATGCCAGAAGCTGTGGAACAACTGCGAGTTTGTGCGGAATTGAAAAAGGTGGATTTGAAGGGGATTTAGAACAGGTGAAACAAGGAATCCAAAGAGTGCTCATGATGCATGCGGCATGTATGAGTATGGAAGGATTTGTAATGCTTTCATCCGGGGACGAGATCGGTCAGGTAAATGATTATGATTATAAGAAAAATTCAGATACTGCTGCGGATAGCAGGTATCTGCACCGCAGTCCGTTCCAGTGGGACAATGCAGACAAGAGAAAAAAAGCGGGTACAGTACAGTACGACATCTGGAATGGTCTGAAGCAGATGGAAGAAATACGGCGTCAGGAAAATTGCTTTGGAGAAACTGCCGGTATTTCTACCTGGGATACAGGAAATTATGCGGTTTTTGCGATTAGAAGAACAGCAGGAAATGAAGAATTAATCTGTCTGGCTAATTTTTCAGAATATGGACAGAATGCATGGCTGAATTGTCTGGAAGGTGAATATGAGGATTTATTTACAGGAGAAAAACTGGAAATAAATTCGGTATGGATGAATCCTTATCAGTACAGATGGTGCGTGAAAAAATAGGAATTTTATGGAAAAAGCAATGTCATTTTTGGAGGCAGAATGGAGAATATAATGAAAAAATATGATGTAGTGGCACTTGGAGAATTGTTAATTGATTTCACAGAAAATGGAAAAAGTAATCAGGGAAATCCGCTTTTTGAGGCAAATCCGGGAGGAGCGCCATGCAATGTACTTGCAATGCTGACGAAACTCGGACATAAGACGGCATTTATCGGAAAAGTAGGGGAAGACTTTTTCGGAGAACAGCTGAGAGATGCGATAACAGAAGCAGGGATTGATGCAGGTGGATTATGTACAGATAAGGAAATCCATACGACACTTGCTATGGTACATACTTATCCGGATGGAGACAGAGATTTTTCGTTTTATCGTAATCCGGGAGCGGATATGATGCTGAATAAAGAAGAGGTTCAGGCAGAACTTATTAAAGAAACAAAAATCTTCCATTTCGGAACGTTGTCCATGACACATGGAGGAGTGCGCGAAGCAACAAAAGAAGCAATCCGTATTGCAGAAGAATCCGGTGCAGTTATTTCCTTTGATCCGAACTTACGTCCACCACTTTGGAACTCTTTGGATGAGGCAAAGGAACAGGTATTGTATGGATTAGCACATTGTCAGATTCTGAAAATTTCAGACAATGAAATCCAATGGCTGACAGGTGAAGAAGACTATACGGCAGGGGTAAATTGGATTAGAGAAAGATATCAGATTCCGCTGATCCTTGTATCTATGGGAAAAGAAGGAAGTCGTGCATACTATAACGGAACGATGGTAGAAGTAAAACCGTTCCTTCAGAAGAATACAATTGAGACGACAGGAGCAGGAGATACATTTTGTGGTTGTGTATTACATTATATCTGTGAACACGGAATGGAAGGTTTAGAGGAAGAAAACCTGAAGGAAATGCTGACTTTTGCAAATGCGGCAGCATCTGTGATTACAACAAGAAAAGGGGCACTGCGTGTAATGCCAACCAGAGATGAAATTCAGAATCTGCAATGTTAATCATGGAAGTTCAGGCAGAGTCGGATATGATAAGCAATTATATCGAAATGTATCACCTTGCTCCGGCAAAGTACATGAATCAGAAACACTGGCTGGCAGTTCCAATGGATAAACAGTGCGAAGAAAAGGATTGACATTTCTGGCGGTGCATTCCATAATGACAATAGCAGTTTGATAGAGCTAACAAGAGCGGGAGCGTGACATGAGGAAAAAGAATTCTTATAGATGGCTGATATGGATTTTTCTGGCTGTAATTCTGATAGGTGTGGCATTGTGGAATATTCTGCCGCCGTATATTGATCGATGGCAGTCGACGAAAGATTATGAAAAACTTGCCGAAGAATATGTCAGTGATGAATCCGAACCAGATGACGGGAAGCAGAAGAAAAAAGACTGGTGGAGCACCGACATTAAAGTCGAATTTGACCAGTTAAAAACAGAAAACCCGGACGGCATCGGCTGGATACGGTTCGACGATCAGAATGAGCTTGGTATCAACTATCCTATCGTGCACTCCGGGGACAACGAAAAATATCTGCGCAAAGATATCCATGGCAATAAGCATATCGCCGGAAGTATCTTTCTGGAAGGACTGAATCAGTCAGATTTTTCCGACCTTTATAACATCATTTACGGACACAACATGAACAATGGCAGTATGTTCGGCAGTCTGAAGAAATACAAGGATGAAGGCTTCTGGAAAAAGAACCAGTACTTTACGGTCTATACCGAAAGCACTGCCTACCGCTATCAGATCTTCTCCTATGAGGATGCGGTGAATGGCGGCAATGTATATAAAGTCGGTTATCAGCCGGGGGAAGAATACCAGACGTTTATTGACGAGATGGTAAAAGACTCGGATTTTGATACCGGGATCAGACCAAAGTCAACGAACAAGATCCTGACGCTGTCCACCTGTACCGGGAATGGATACAGCAAACGGTTTGCTGTTCATGCGGTATGTATCGATACCCAGACAACAGACCAGACAAAATTAAAGGAAACGGATGATTAACAGGTAAAATGCATTGACAAACTTAAAAAAAGAACAATATAATGGGGAAAACCATGGTTTGAAGTAACTGACCAGAAGCAAAAGAGGAAAACAAGAACACAGAGAGTGAAGTAATGGCGGATAAAAAAACAGAAAACAGAAATATTGATACTGCAAAAGCCAGAGGAGAACTGGAAGAAGACCTTCTGGAGTATGTCTATCGGAAATGGAGACAGGGCAGACAGATTACATCAAAGGAATATGCCAGAACAACAGGAATAACGACCAGTGAGGTTCTTTTTTTGTATAAAAAATATCCTGTAAATTCTGTTTTAGAGAGTAAAAAAACTGTAGCTGAGGGGCTGTGAAAAAAGAACAGTCCCGAAAAAAAATTTGCCAATGCTAATTCAAGATTATCTGGACATCTGTGATCCAGTGCTGACTTTTGACAGAGTTATGGGAGAAATCGAACTGGAGAAATATCTGGATAACAAGTCGAAAATGACACAAATCTCACAGTATGAGCTTCAAAAGGGAAACTGGAAAGAAGAAATTGATTAAGCATTTGGAATATCAGATTTCCAATGCCGATGAAGCGTCTTTAAAAGAATATCGTGTGAATCTGCGACATTTGTAAAATCGAAAGGATTCTTTATGATTGGAATAAATAGAAAAGACATACAAGCAATCTTAAAAGCTGGTGCAAAAAAATCTCAAAAAATTAGCACTCGTATCTTGTTATTACAGCGTAGCTTTTGTCTTAGTTCATAGAGTGCCGTAAAGTGCCTATTTACAGGCTTTTCACGGGTTTTATGAATTTATCACATTTCATCAAAAATCGTCAATATACAAAAAATTGGTGTCAAAATTGGTGTCAAATAACCTTAATTTGAGATTTTGATGAGTAACACATCAGTAAAAAAAATTGAATATTTTATAGACTATGGAACGCCTAAAATGACGTTCCTTTTCTATTTCCAGCCGTTCTTATTGGACGGCTATTTTATTACCAAAAATGAAAGGAGCATTAGATTTATGAAAAAGACATGGAAACGATTGTGTACGGGCTTCTTAGCTCTTGCAACTGTCGTTACTGCTTTACCGACGACACCCGTTCATGCAGAAAGCAAGCAATACTGGACGGAGTCAAAAGAGCGTGTCGGTATCGTTGAAAAAGTAATGAATGACGGTTCGATTGGTTCTACCTTTAACGAGGGACATTTGACCGTTGAGGGCGAGGACGCTTACTGTATCGACATTAACACAGATTTTAGGAACGGCTACAAGACCAGAGCTGACGCAAGCACCCGTATGAGTGTCGACCAGATAAGCGACGTTGCTTTATCTATCGAATATGTAAAACAGTACACAGACAGCCACAGCGGAATAAGCAAAAATCACGCCTACCTTTTAAGACAGCTTGTAGTCTGGCAGAGATTGAGTGTACATCTTGGCTGGCAATGCGATAACGTGCGAGCTTCTTATGATGAAATTCCAAAGGCTACGCAGGACGAAGTTTTCTCTGGTGCAAAAGCCTTTGTCAAAGAAAATAAAGGACGCTATGAATGTGGCGGTTATATCTACTCTGGCGAGGGGCAGGAATTGGGACAATTCTGGGCGAAACTGAATGTTGGAAATGCAAAACTGCAAAAGACTTCCAGTAATACCAGCATTACAGACGGTAACGGGAATTACTCAATCGCTGGTGCAACCTATGGCGTTTTTGCTGATAAGGACTGCACAAAACAGCTTGCCACCCTTACGACTGATAAAAACGGAAATACGGACGTTGTAGAGGTAATTGCTGGCACAGTCTATATCAAGGAATTATCCGCACCAGCAGGATATAAAGTGGATAAAACTGTATATTCCTTAAAGGTTGAAGCTGGAAAGACAGCAACATTGAAAGTATCTGATACGCCAAAAGTAACGGACACTTTGATTGAGCTTTTCAAGATTGATATGGAAACACAGAAAGACAATCCGCAAGGGAACGCTTCTTTAGCAGGTGCGGAATTTACATGGAAGTATTATGCTGGCTTCTATAATAAAGACAATCTCCCTGCCGAAGCTACTCGTACATGGGTTACAAAGACAATCGCTGAAACAGACAGCGACGGGACAACTCACTACATCACAAAATTAGCGGACGCATACAAGGTATCTGGCGATAGCTTCTATATGCAGGACGGCAAGGCGGTTCTTCCACTTGGAACGCTAACCGTTGAGGAAACGAAAGCTCCAAACGGCTACTTGTTAGAGGGTGCATATATGCAGGCTGGCGATAAGTCCGAACAGATTAAGGGCTTATATGTAACACAGATTACCGAGGACGGCGACCTTGCCGTATTATCTGGAAGTAACCAGTTTTCCGTATCAGACAAGGTTATCCGTGGCGGTGTCAAAATTCAGAAACGAGATTTAGAAACGGGCGATACAAAGCCACAAGGAAGTGCCACTCTGAAAGATACTGTCTTTGACATCATTTCCTTAAATGATAATTCTGTTTTGGTTGAGGGCAAGCTATATAAGAAAAATGAAATCGTAAAAACTATTCGTACAGATATTGAGGGTATCGCTTCTACTTCTTCTGACCTCTTACCTTATGGAAAATTCCGTATTGTTGAAAGTGAAGCTCCCGACGGTTACTTAACTGACGGTGCAAAACCGATTGATTTTACAATCACAGAAAATGGAAAAATCGTGGACTTAACCGACGAAGCTCATTCTATCTACAATCAGATTAAGCGTGGAGATATTGAGGGTGTAAAAATCGGTGCAGGCACACATAAGCGTCTTGCTGATGTTCCTTTTAGGATCACAAGCAAGACAACGGGCGAAAATCATGTTGTGGTAACTGATGATAACGGGCAGTTTTCCACTTCTGCTGACTGGGCTTCTCATAAGCACAATACAAACGCAGGCAAGACCAGTGAGGATGGTGTGTGGTTTGGGACTTCTGAACCAGACGACAGCAAGGGGGCATTACCTTATGATACCTATATCATTGAAGAAATGCGTTGCGATAGTAACAAAGGCTTTGAACTTATCCCACCTTTTGAAATCGTGGTATCAAGAAATAACCTTGTGATTGATTTAGGAACGCTAACTGATGAATACGAAAAAGAAATCTCTATTCATACCACAGCGACCAGCAAAGACGGCGAAAAGACTATCCTTGCAGGAAAAGAGGTTACAATCGTTGATACTGTCAAATTAGACGGACTTACAAAAGGCACAAAGTATCAGTTGAAAGGCTGGCAGATGTTAAAGGAAGAAAACGCCGAGCTTATCATTGACGGGAAACGTGTAGAAAACGATTATACCTTTGTCGCTGATGATGAAGAAATGAAAGTGGAAATTTCCTATACATTCAATGCGTCTGCTTTAGGTGGCAAAAACCTTGTTACCTTTGAAGAATTATATGATTTCAGCAATCCAGACGAACCCGTAAAAGTTGCAGAACACAAAGACATTGAGGACGACGGGCAAACGGTACTTATCACAGAGCGTATCATCAAGATACATACTACCGCTACCGATAAGGACGGCAACAAAGAGATTAAAGCAGGAAAAGACGTTACAATCATTGATACCGTAACCTTAGAGGGCTTAGAAGTCGGTACACAGTACAAACTTGTGGGCTGGCAGATGTTGAAAGAAGAAAATGCAGAACTTCTTATCAATGGAAAACGTGTGGAAAGTGATTACACTTTTATTGCTGACAGCGAAACTATGAAAGTGGAAGTTGCTTTTACGTTTGACGCTACTTCTCTTGACGGCAAACAGCTTGTAACTTTTGAGGAATTATACGATTTAAGCAATCCAGACGAGCCGAAGAAAGTTACCGAGCATAAGGATATTGAGGATAAGGGACAGACGATTACTTTTAAGGAAAAGCCAGAAGAACCAGAGAAACCCGAAACACCACCGACACCGGAAAAGCCTAACAGACCTAGCGACAGTCCCAAAACGGGCGACAGTACAAATGTAATGGCATTTATCGTGATGTTGCTTGCGTCTGCTGGTGGACTGGCTGGAACATATCTTTACAAACGCCGTAAAATGAAGAAATCATAAGGCGGTAACGGTATGAGGAAAGAAAAATCACGCTCTCCGCCGAAGCTGTCAAACGGCAGATTTTTGCTTATTCTGGCTTGTCTGCCTACAACCTGCAAGAACACGGATAGTCAAGGGTGCGTAAGCATTGATTTTACCCTTTACTATCTGGGGGCTTGCTGGTACTTCCCAAACCGCCAGAATAAGAAATCACAATTAAAAAACTTATCAAATATCGAAAGAAACGAGGTAAAACAATATGGAAATGAAATATGTCGTGCCAGATATGGCACAGTCTTTTGGAACTCTTGAATTTGCAGGCGAAAGCGAGCCAGTCTTTGAAAGAGATAAAAATAATCGCAGGGTCTTAGCCAGACGAAGCTATAACCTTTATTCCGACGTACAGAAAGGCGAAAATGTTGTGGTAGAAATTCCCGTGCAGGCTGGCGAAAAGAAGTTCAAGTATGAGCAGAAAGTAAAACTTGTCAATACGAAGTTATACGGCAGAGGTTACGCAATCGGGGATATGGGACATACCGATTATGTATTAGTTGCTGATGATATTGTAGCAGTTGAAGAAAAGTAAAGGAGTGAAGAATTTATGAGATTATCAAACGGGTTTGTTATTGACAAAGAGAAAACATTTGGAGAATTAAAATTTACAGCGGTGCGTGATGTGTTCTTGCAGAATGAGGATGGAACACCGAGTAGCCAGCTTAAAAAGCGTATCTATGATTTAAAATGCAGTCTGCATGGTGGCATTATCCCCGTGTCTGTACCGCCAGAAGTACCGTTAAGGGAATTTCCTTACAATGCAGTCGTGGAACTTGTCAATCCCGTAGCCGATACTGTATCACGAAAAACCTATACGGGTGCAGATGTGGACTGGTATGTAAAAGCAGAGGATATTATATTGAAGAATAAAGGCAATCAGAACGCAGGCAGTCCACAGAACCATACACCGCAGGGACAGCCGAAAAAATAATTCGTTTCCTCTTTGTTGTATAGGATATTTGAGTAAGATATAATGTCCTTATAAGTATAACAGAAAGGTAGATGTTTTGATGAAAAAAAGGTTATGTAGAATGATTTTTAAAAAGGAATTAGAAGAAGAATTTCAAATTTTGAACAATCATTTTCTTAGAAAACAGCAACAAATTCAATGTGAAATGGAGAAAAACAAAAAGAAATATGGGATTGTAGAACGTATCTTTTATTTGTTTCCAAATGCAGAAATCATTGGAATGGAAAAAAACAAAAAAGATGATGAGCTTTTTATTGTAATGAATAATGATACAATCTATCTCTTGGGTGAACGTTATCAAGGTATTACAAATTTACCTAGAATTTTATTTCATGTTTACAAAACTGATGATGAATTTTTCCAAAAAAAATATATCCATATTGATGATGTTCTAATGGAAGATAATGATGTTGGAAATGGGACAATTGCAATGAAAGCATTGATAAAATATGCAAAAAGAAATAACATTAAATGGATTGAAGGAAGTCTTTCATCAGTTGATAATGACCATGCAGATAGAAGAAATCACTATTATGAAAAGTTTGGCTTTAAAATACAAAGTTCTTCTATTCGATTAGACATAACAGCATAGGAAATAAGTCTATAGAAAAAGTGGTTAGTCATTACGTCTAACTGCTTTTTTCGTACCCAGAAAGGAGTGATTGATTTATGCAAAAGATTTGGAACAAAGGACACCGTGTCAGAGCCAGCGACAAGCACCTTGTCTACCACTTTTCCATAGGGACACTTCTGTTTGTATTCATGGCGGTTCTCCTACTACTGAATATCAAACAGCTCATGTGTACCGATTGGGAGCATTTCAGCTTGTTAGAAAACGGCTTAACGCTTTCCCCATACAACTTCATAACCATACTGATAGCGACTGGTGTTTGTGCATTGGTCGCTTTTCTGTATTACCGTTTCTGTTACGACAGTTTCAAGAAGCTCCTGCACCGTCAAAAGCTGGCAAGAATGGTACTGGAAAATAAGTGGTATGAAGCCGATACCGTACAAGACAGCGGTTTTTTTACTGACCTGCAAAGCAGATCAAGGGAAAAAATCGTCTGGTTTCCGAAGATTTACTATCAAATGGAAAAAGGACTGCTTCATATCCGCTGTGAAATCACGTTAGGAAAATATCAAGACCAGCTTTTACGGTTAGAGGATAAATTGGAAAGTGGCTTATATTGCGAGCTGACCGACAAGAACCTGCATGACGGCTATATCGAATATACCCTGCTTTATGATATGATAGCGAACCGCATTACCATTGATGAAGTACGGGCAGAAAACGGCTGTCTTAGACTGATGAAAAATCTTGTCTGGGAATATGACGCACTTCCTCATGCTCTGATTGCTGGCGGGACTGGTGGTGGTAAAACCTATTTTCTGCTGACGCTCATTGAAGCCCTACTGCATACAAACGCTGTCCTTTATATCTTAGACCCGAAGAACGCTGACCTTGCAGACTTAGGGACAGTTATAGGAAATGTGTATCACACCAAAGAAGAAATGATTGATTGCGTCAATGCCTTTTATGAGGGCATGGTACAGCGAAGTGAGGAAATGAAGAGACACCCGAACTATAAGACGGGCGAAAATTACGCCTATCTTGGACTGCCACCCTGCTTTCTTATCTTTGATGAATATGTGGCATTTTTTGAAATGCTGGGGACAAAAGAAAGCGTGAGCCTACTTAGCCAGTTAAAGAAAATCGTTATGTTAGGGCGACAAGCAGGTTATTTCCTTATCGTTGCCTGCCAGCGTCCAGACGCAAAGTATTTTTCAGACGGTATCAGAGATAACTTCAATTTCCGTGTGGGCTTGGGGCGTATCAGCGAATTAGGTTACGGTATGCTGTTTGGTTCAGATGTGAAAAAGCAGTTTTTTCAGAAGCGTATCAAGGGACGTGGTTATTGTGATGTGGGGACAAGCGTTATCAGTGAGTTTTACACGCCTTTAGTCCCGAAAGGACATGATTTTTTGCAGACTATCGGCTCTCTTGCACAAGCAAGGCAGGACGGGACGGCGACGGGCGAAGCGAAAGGCGACGGCACGGACTAGCCGTTGCTGGTGTGGCGTAAGCCACGCCAGCAGGTAAAACCCCTCGGTATCTAACAGAGGGGTACGTTTGCAAATAGACAATAGACAAAAAACATAGGAAACATAAGGCTTCTGGCATGATTTCCTTGCAAAATTCAGTTGTGAAGTCGCCTTAAAAAACTTCACACTTTACAGATTGGGGGTATGGTTCTGAATGAAGAACAATGGATAAAAGAATTACGGGAGAAACGGATTGCTTACGGTATCTCACAAGGCAGGCTGGCGGTGGCTTCTGGTATCACAAGGGAATATCTCAACAAGATAGAAAGCGGAAAAATGAAGCCGTCAAAAGAACTTCTGGAAACTCTGCATAAAGAACTGGCAAGGTTCAATCCAGAAGCACCGCTTACCATGCTGTTTGATTATGTGAAAATTCGTTTTCCCACGCTGGATATACAGCACATCATCAAAGATATATTAAAACTGAATATCAATTATATGCTCCATGAAGATTACGGACGTTACAGTTATACGGAGCATTATTCATTAGGGGACATCTTTATCTATACGTCGGCTGACGAAGAAAAAGGTGTCCTTTTAGAGTTAAAGGGGCGAGGTTGCAGGCAGTTTGAAAGTTACCTGCTGGCACAGCAAAGAAGCTGGTATGACTTCCTCATGGATGCACTCATAGACGGGGGCGTGATGAAGCGTATCGACCTAGCTATCAACGACCATACGGGCATTTTGGATATTCCAGAGCTTGCGGAAAAATGCAGGAAACGGGAATATATCGGAAAGTCCAGAAGCTATAAGTTTTACCAGTCGGGCGAGCTTATCAAGCACAGAGAGGACGACAGAGAATATATGGGACGTACCCTTTATCTTGGTTCGCTGAAATCAGATGTGTATTTCTGTGTCTATGAAAAGGACTATGAGCAGTACGTCAAGCTGGGGACACCTCTGGAAGAAGCCGACATTATCAACCGTTTTGAGATACGGCTTAGAAATGAACGAGCCTATTATGCAGTACGAGATTTGCTGACGTATTATGACGCTGAACAGACCGCCTTTTCTATTATCAACCAGTATGTGCGGTTTGTTGATGAAGAACCAGACAAGCGGAAAAATGACTGGAAACTCAATGACCGCTGGGCTTGGTTTATCGGCGATAATCGGCAAAGTCTGAAACTGACGACAAAGCCAGAGCCTTATACCTTAGACCGCACATTGCGTTGGGTACAAAGGCAGGTAGCACCGACCTTGAAAATGCTGAAAAAGATTGATAAGGGAAACGGTACAGACTACATGGAAACGATTGAAAAGCAGGCAGTCTTGAGTGAAAAGCATGAAATGATAATCAAACAGCAGACGACCCCTGCAAAAGATTTAGTAGAAAGTTAGGAGTGATGAAAAATGTTGGAATTAGTAAAAGACTTTCTGCTGGTATCTATGGGAATGGGTATCGGCGTAGTCTTGATGTGTATTTTGAATGTCGGCAAAGAAGCTGACAGAAACATGAAAGAAATCAAAGAAAGCGAGGACAATTAAATGAATTTCGGAAACAATTTGTATCAATGGTTTTTATCAAACGCACAGAGCTTAGTGCTTATGGCGATTGTGGTTATCGGTATCTACTTAGGGTTCAAGCGTGAGTTTTCCAAACTTATCGGCTTCTTGGTAGTTGCCTTAATTGCTGTCGGTTTGGTGTTCAATGCTGGCGGTGTGAAAGATGTACTGTTAGAGCTGTTCAATAAAATTATTGGTGCATAATTTTTTATTGTGGTGCTAATATGCGAATGCTATAATATAAGACATAGTTTTAGTATTTAACGGAGGATAAAAAATTGAAGAAATCTTTGTATCGACAAGTTATGTTTGTAATATCAAGTATATGTCTTATATTACTTATCACTATTGCTGTTAAAATAGGAGTATTCTCCGAACTCACTTCATGTGTTGGGATTGAAAGCATATTATCTGTTATTAACAACAGTTATTTTAGTGGTGTTTTATGTAGTATTATAGCTGTCATTGTAATTTACTTTTTTCAAGTTCAGTACAGTAAAAGAATGTTAAAAAAAGATGTTAGATGTAATGAAATTATTCAAGATGTTTATGACGGTATAGAGAAATATTGCAATATTTCAAATACTATTCCTGAAAGGACAAGTAAAAGTGAAGAAAAAGATTATTCTAAAAGACAAATAGCAGATGGTTTGATGTATTATAAGTTTTATAAAGAATATGAAGTAGATTTTGAGATGATGGCATATAGTCTATCATGTGAAAATAATGATATACTTATAGAATCTTTACAGTCATGTTTTTTTCTTAATTTAAACTTTAAACTTTTAAACATAGTGAATAATATAAAAAACAGGTTACCAAATATACGTAATGGCTATCCAGAAATCAAAGAGATATGCGAAAACTATGAACTTAATAATGATGAGAATATGTTGAAAAGCATAGAGAATAGATTTCCTCATTATCTTATTGATTTGCGTTTTATGGCAACTTATTGGCAAGAATTATTAGATTATTTAAACTATGACCCTACATATATAAAATTGTTTGTACGTACTTATAATTCTCAATATGATATTTTAGAAGAACTTAAACAACCAAAAGAAATTCAATACGCAAAACAGAGAAAAATTCAAAAAGAAGTACGAAAAGCAATTTGGTTATATAAAATAAAAAATTTTTGGAATAAGTAGTTGAATGAAAAACTATTAGTCATATTTATAAAGCAGTTAGTCTTAGGATTGACTGCTTTTTTCTTGCCTAAAATTGGATTGGAGTGATGAAATGAGCGATATTTTTAAGGATATGCAGGCAAAAGTCGGCTGTGAATACATTTCCGACCTGCCCTCTTACAAGCGTAAGGTGTGGCAGGAAATGAAACGGCTGAACCTTGCTGACTATGAAGAAAGACAGTTAGAAGATTTTTCAAAGTATGTGTTTGGTATGTCGTACCAGACCTTAAAAGATGTGATGAAACAACAGAAAGGACGTGAGGAACAATGCAGGAAACAAGGGTGCTGGTGGAAACGAAAGGAACAACTGGCGAAGAAACAACATCATACTGGTTCGACCTGCCGATAGATGTTGCCGAATTTGAAGAAAAGTTAGGTATCGGTGCAGAAAGTGGGGATTACCGCATTATCGAAAAGGTGTTGCCTTATGCTGATGAAGTCCACGAACATACAAGCGTGTACCAGCTCAACGAATTAGATTTTATGTACCGCCAGCTTTCAAGTGATATGCAGGAAGAATATGTATCACTACTTACGGTGTTTGAGAATTTAGAAGCACTTTATCTTTGCAGGAACGTAATTACCGTTTATCCCGACTGCAAAAGCATGATAGATGTTGCAAGGCAAAAGCTGATGAACGACCCGACGTTCAAGCATTTATCCGAGGACTGTCAAGAATACTACTTTGACTTTGAAGCCTATGCTTCTCACTTGCAGGAACACGGGAAATTTTTAGTAACAGAACACGGTATCTTTGAACTGCCAGAGTAGGAAATGAGGTGGTGCTTATGATTGATGATATGGCGGTTTACATTGCTAATCTTGGCAAATACAATGAGGGCTATTTAGTCGGTGCATGGTTCACATTTCCTATTGACGAGGAAGATGTGAAAGAAAAGATCGGTTTGAATGAACAGTATGAAGAATACGCAATCCATGATACCGACAACTTCCCCATTGCGATTGGCGAGTATGTTTCCATTGAAGAACTCAATGAGATGTATGAAATGATAGAGGAACTTCCCGACTATATCGTAGAGTGTCTGGACGAATTTATCAGCCACTACGGAACGCTGGAAGAAGTCGTGGAACACAAGGACGATATTTATTATTATCCCGGCTGTGAAACCATGACAGACGTTGCCTACTACTACATAGACGAATTGCAGGCACTAGGGGATATTCCACCCAGCTTGCAGAACTACATTGACTATGAAGCCTACGGGCGAGATTTGGATATGGGTGGTTGCTTTATTGAAACAAGCCGAGGTATGTGCGAGATACCATACTAACGCTGGAAGATCAGCGACAAGCATTGTTGCTACTGACAGCGTATTTCTCTTTTAAGGGACAGTCTGAAACATGGCTGTCCTTTTCTATTTTGAAAGGAGCTGAAAGAACTTGAAAAAGATTAAATCTTATACGGGTATCTGGAACGTGGAAAAAGTCTTGTATGCAATCAATGACTTTAACTTACCTTTTCCCGTTACCTTTACACAGATTACATGGTTTGTGATTACGGAATTTATCATCATTCTGTTTGGGGATATTCCCCCTCTTTCCATGATTGAGGGAGCATTTCTCAAATATTTCGGTATTCCCGTTGCTCTCACTTGGTTTATGTCGCAGAAAACTTTTGACGGAAAGAAGCCGTACAGCTTTTTGAAATCACAGATAACTTATGCGTTGCGACCTAAAATCACTTATGCAGGAAAAGCCGTAAAACTGCATAAGCAGATATTGAATGAAACAATCACGGCAGTAAGGAGTGTGAACTATGTTCCCGATAAAATATATTGACAATAACCTTGTCTGGAACAAGGACAATGAGGTGTTCGCTTACTATGAGCTGATACCGTACAACTATTCTTTCTTATCCGCAGAGCAGAAATTTATCGTGCATGACAGCTTTCGACAACTTATCGCACAGTCCCGTGATGGTAAAATTCATGCCTTGCAGATTGCCACAGAAAGCTCCATACGAAGTATGCAGGAGCAGTCAAAGAAACTGGTAACTGGAAAACTAAAGGAAGTTGCCTATCAGAAGATAGACGAACAGACCGAAGCGTTAGTATCAATGATTGGGGACAATCAAGTGGACTACCGCTTTTTTCTTGGCTTTAAGCTCATGGTAACGGAAGAACAGCTCAATCTGAAGAACATCAAAAAATCGGCGTGGCTGACATTTACGGAGTTTCTCCATGAAGTGAACCACACGCTGATGAATGATTTTGTTTCCATGCCGAATGATGAAATCAACCGTTATATGAAAATGGAAAAGTTACTGGAAAATAAAATCTCCCGTCGCTTTAAGGTGCGTCGCTTGGAAATCCATGATTTTGGGTATCTCATGGAACATCTTTACGGCAGGGACGGTATCGCCTATGAAGATTATGAGTACCAGCTACCAAAGAAGAACTATAAGAAAGAAACGCTGATAAAATACTACGACCTTATCCGTCCGACAAGGTGTATGATTGAGGAAAGCCAGCGATATTTACGATTGGAACATGAGGATAAGGAAAGCTATGTGTCTTACTTTACCATCAATGCGATTGTCGGAGAGCTTGATTTTCCGTCGTCTGAAATCTTCTATTTCCAGCAACAGCAATTCACATTCCCCGTTGATACGAGCATGAATGTAGAAATTGTGGAGAACAGAAAAGCATTAACGACCGTCCGCAACAAGAAAAAGGAATTGAAAGATTTGGATAATCACGCCTATCAAGCAGGAAGTGAAACCAGCTCAAATGTGGTGGACGCATTAGACAGCGTGGACGAGCTGGAAACGGACTTAGACCAGACAAAAGAAAGTATGTATAAGCTCTCTTATGTGGTGCGTGTCTGTGCTGATGATTTGGACGAATTAAAACGCCGTTGTGATGAAGTCAAGGACTTTTACGACGACCTCAATGTAAAGCTGGTGCGTCCTGCTGGCGATATGCTGGGGCTTCATTCTGAATTTTTACCAGCCAGCAAGCGATATATCAATGATTATGTGCAGTATGTAAAATCAGATTTTCTAGCAGGGCTTGGTTTTGGTGCTACACAGCAGTTAGGGGAAAACACGGGTATCTATATGGGATATTCCGTTGATACGGGAAGAAATGTGTACCTGCAACCGTCCCTTGCCAGTCAAGGCGTGAAAGGCACAGTTACCAACGCTTTAGCTTCTGCTTTTGTCGGTTCGCTTGGCGGTGGGAAATCGTTCTGCAACAATCTTCTTGTGTATTATTCGGTTCTCTTTGGGGGACAAGCGGTTATCTTAGACCCTAAAAGTGAGCGTGGAAACTGGAAAGAAACGCTCCCAGAAATCGCCCATGAAATCAATATCGTAAACTTAACCAGCGACAAGGACAATGCAGGACTTCTTGACCCGTTTGTGATTATGAAGAATGTAAAAGACGCTGAAAGTCTGGCAATCGACATCTTAACATTCCTTACGGGTATTTCTTCAAGGGACGGAGAAAAATTCCCCGTACTTCGTAAGGCGGTGCGTTCCGTTACCCAAAGCGACAGTCGGGGCTTACTTCATGTGATAGACGAGCTACGCCGTGAAGATACGCCTATATCAAGAAATATCGCAGACCATATCGACAGCTTCACGGACTACGACTTTGCACACCTGCTGTTTTCAGACGGTACGGTGGAAAATGCTATCAGTCTGGATAACCAGCTCAATATTATTCAAGTAGCGGACTTAGTATTACCAGATAAGGACACGACCTTTGAGGAATACACGACCATTGAATTATTGTCGGTGGCAATGCTGATTGTGATTAGTACCTTTGCCCTTGATTTTATCCATTCGGACAGAAGCATTTTTAAGATTGTAGACCTTGACGAAGCGTGGGCGTTCTTAAATGTGGCACAAGGCGAAACGCTTTCTAACAAGCTGGTTCGTGCTGGACGAGCTATGCAGGCAGGTGTTTATTTCGTTACACAATCCTCTGGGGACGTGTCAAAGGAAAGTCTGAAAAATAATATCGGCTTAAAATTTGCTTTCCGTTCTACTGACATCAACGAGATAAAACAGACCTTAGAATTTTTCGGTATCGACAAGGACGACGAGAACAACCAGAAACGGCTTCGTGATTTGGAAAACGGACAATGTTTATTGCAGGACTTATACGGGCGTGTCGGCGTGGTGCAGATACACCCAGTCTTTGAAGAACTGCTACACGCTTTTGATACCAGACCGCCCGTACAGAGAAATGAGGTGGAGTGATGAAAGAAAGGATAAAAGGTGCGTTCACAAAAAAGAAGATTTTCCACTTTCTCAAAATGGCTCTGTTTGTCGTGGCACTTTCCCTTATCCTGCTTTCACTTCTGGGGACGGTGGCTCATGCGACGGGGCTTGTGGACGATACCATAAACGCAGAAAATCTTTATTCTAAATATCCGCTTTCCAACTACCAGCTTGATTTTTTCGTCGATAATAGCTGGTCGTGGCTTCCGTGGAACTGGCTGGACGGTATCGGAAAATCGGTACAGTACGGGCTTTACTGCATTACCAACTTTGTCTGGACGATAAGCCTTTATTTAAGCAATGCCACGGGTTATGTGGTGCAGGAAGCCTATAAACTGGACTTCATCAACGATATGGCAGACAGTATCGGAAAGAGCATACAGACCCTTGCAGGCGTAACACAGAACGGTTTTTCCAGTTCTGGCTTTTATGTCGGTTTCCTGCTTCTCATTATCTTAGTGGTGGGACTTTATGTTGCCTATACGGGACTGATAAAAAGAGAAACAAGTAAGGCACTTCACGCCGTTATCAACTTTGTAGTGGTGTTCGTGCTGTCCGCTTCGTTTATTGCCTACGCTCCCGACTACATCAAGAAGATAAATGAATTTTCAAGTGATATTAGTACCGCTTCTTTGGACTTGGGAACAAAAATCATGCTCACAAATTCCGACAGTGAGGGTAAGGACAGCGTGGACTTGATACGGGACAGCCTATTTTCTATTCAAGTGGAACAGCCGTGGCTACTTCTACAATTCGGTAACAGCAATGCAGAGGAAATCGGGACAGACCGTGTCGAAGCTCTTGTATCGGCAAGCCCAGAGGACGAGGACGGGAAAACCAGAGAAGAAGTCGTGAAAACAGAAATCGAAGACAACGACAACAACAATCTGACGATACCGCAGGTCGTGAACCGTTTGGGTATGGTGTTCTTCCTACTGTTCTTTAACTTAGGTATCACGATATTTGTATTCTTGCTTACAGGCATGATGTTGTTCAGCCAGATACTTTTTATTATATTCGCTATGTTTTTACCTATCAGCTTTTTACTTTCCATGATACCGAGCTATGAAAGCATGGCAAAGCAGGCAATCGTGAGGGTATTTAATACCATAATGACACGTGCAGGAATAACGCTCATTGTAACGGTAGCGTTCAGTATTTCCAGTATGTTTTACAATATTTCCACGGACTATCCGTTTTTCATGGTGGCGTTCTTGCAGATAGTATGTTTCGCTGGTATCTATATGAAACTGGGCGACTTAATGAGTATGTTCTCGCTTAATGCTAACGACAGTCAAAGCATGGGACGAAGAATTTTCCGCAGACCGTATCTGTTTATGCGACATAGGGCTAGGCGTATGGAACACCGTATTGCAAGGGCGGTAAGTGCTGGCGGTATTTCGGGCGGTGTCGCTGGTGCGGTGGCTGGAAGTGCCGTTGCTGGCAAAAGGGCTGAAAGAAAAAATACCGCTTCTAAAAAAAATCGGGGCAATACCACGTCCAGCATGGGACAGCGTGCAGGCTCAAAGGTGGGTGCTGTCTTAGACACGAAAAATAAAGTGAAAGACAAGGCAAATGCTGTCAAAGAAAACATCAAGGATATGCCGACACAGACCGCTTATGCGGTATATTCCGCAAAGGAAAAGGCAAAGTCCAGCGTATCAGATTTCAAGCGTGGCATGGTGCAGGAACAGCAGTCCAGACAGACGGGACGTATGGAAAAGCAGGAACAGCATAGACAAAATATCGCTGACAAGCGTATGGAGCTTCAAAAGGCACAAGAAGCAAGGCAGGCACAGCGAAAGGCTGACGGATCAGCGACAACGGGAGCTACCCGTCCCCATGAGCGACCAGCCACAGCTTCAACTATTCCAAAACCGAGTGCGGAAAAAATGCAGGAAGTTAAACGCCCTGCCACAGCGACCACTTCTAAAACAAGCGAGCCAGTCAAGACAAATGTTCTCAAAGAGCGTCCGCTATCTTCTGGTGCTTCTGATAAGAAAGCGACCCAGCCTGCACAGACAGTATATAGGCAGAATGTAGAAAAAGTGGTATCAAGGGAAACACGACAGAATTACAAAGCAGAGCGTACTACAAAGACACAGACCTTTGAACAATCAAAGCGTACAACGGAACATACCGAAAAGAACCGTAATCTTGTAACGAAGAAAGGACAGAAGAAAAAATGAAACTGAAATATATCGCTATTATTGGCAGTCTGTTTCCTATCCTCTTTTCTCTGGTGCTGTTCTTTGGTGTTTTGATTAGTGCGGACAGCGACGACGAGAACAGCAATTTTTCTTCTGGCATTACGGGTATGAACTTATCCGCAGAAGTCTTGAAACATCAGCCTATGGTAGAAAAGTACGCCAGAGAATACAACATTTCCGAGTATGTCAATGTGTTACTTGCTATCATTCAAGTAGAAAGTGGCGGTACGGCAGAAGATGTTATGCAGAGTTCGGAAAGTCTTGGTTTACCGCCTAATTCCTTAGATACGGAAAGCTCAATCAAGCAGGGGTGTAAGTATTTTGCGTCCCTGCTTTCTTCCTGCAAAAATCAAGGTATCGACGATTTGAATGTAGCGATACAGTCCTATAACTATGGCGGTGGCTATGTGGGATATGTGGCAGGAAAAGGAAAGAAACATACATACAATCTTGCAGAGAGCTTCGCTCGTGAGAAATCGGGTGGAAAGAAAGTAACCTATACGAACCCGATAGCCGTTGCGAAGAATGGGGGCTGGCGGTATGGCTATGGAAATATGTTCTATGTGGAATTAGTCAATCAGTATTTAGCTGTACCGCAGGTATCAGGAGAACTGGCACAAAAGGTAATGAATGAAGCGTTGAAATATCAAGGCTGGAAATATGTGTATGGTGGCAGTAACCCGAACACTTCCTTTGATTGTAGCGGACTTGTGCAATGGTGCTATGGAAAAGCTGGTATCTCTTTACCGAGAACGGCACAGGCACAGTATGACGCTACCCAACATCTTCCACTCTCGCAGGCAAAGGCTGGGGACTTGGTATTTTTCCATTCCACCTATAACGCTGGAAGTTATGTAACACACGTCGGTATTCTTGTTTCGCCGACACAGATGTACCATGCAGGCGACCCGATAGGATATGCAGACCTAAGCAGTAGTTACTGGCAACAGCACTTAATCGGTGCAGGACGAGTAAAACAATAGAAAGGACTTGAAAATATGTTTAAGAAGAATAAGAAACAGACAGAAACTCTCAAAGAACCAAAAGAAAAAAAGGTGCGTACTGTCAAGGTAGGTACACATAAGAAAACCGTGATTGCGTTGTGGGTGGTGCTTATCGCAAGCGTGAGTTTTGGGGTGTATAAGAATTTTACGGCTATCGACCAGCACACGACCCATGAAAAAGAAATCATTGAACTTCGCTTGCAGGACACCAACGGGATAGAAAATTTCGTGAAGAACTTTGCGAAGTCTTATTACACGTGGAATAACAGCAAAGAAGCGATTGAAGCAAGGACGCAGGCAATCAGCAGTTATCTGACAAAGGAATTGCAGGACTTGAATGTTGATACAATCAGAACGGATATACCAACCAGCTCCACAGTTACAGATGTGATTATCTGGTATATCGAGCAATCGGGAACGGACACTTTTTCTGCTACCTACGAAGTAGATCAGCAGATAAAAGAGGGAGAACAGACAAGCAATGTGAAAGCGACCTATATAGTAAAAGTCCATGTAGACGCTGACGGGGATATGGTAATCATTCAGAACCCTACTCTTGCACCAGCAATCGAAAAATCAGACTATGAGCCTAAGACACCAGAAGCAGACGCAAGCGTAGACGCTGATACCGTCAATGACGCTACCGCATTTCTGGAAACATTCTTTAAGCTGTATCCAACAGCAACAGAAAAAGAACTTGCCTATTATGTAACGGGAAATGTGCTTGAACCTATCGGCAGGGACTATCTTTATTCTGAACTGGTAAACCCTATCTTTACAAAGGACGGGGATAATGTGAAAGTCAAGGTTGCCGTGAAATTCCTTGATAATCAAACAAAGGGGACGCAGGTATCGCAATATGAGCTTGTACTACATAAGGATAGCAACTGGAAGATTGTAGGATAAATGATAATAAAGCGTGTATTTCAGTACAGATTTACACGCTTTTTCTATATGGCATAATCATAAATTCCACACAAAAAGTAAGAAATATGTTATAATAAGCTGAAATTATAATAAGGCGGTGGCTAAATGGCAAAACAAAAGTATTCTTTTGACAGCAAGATACACATTTATAGAGCTACAAAACGAATGAGCCAGCAAGAACTCGCTGACCTTGTTGGAGTATCTCGGCAAACGATAATACAGCTTGAAAGAAACCGATACAATCCGTCCATGTTGTTAGCATATAGTATTGCGAAAGTATTTGATGTAGCGATTGAAGATTTATTTGACTTTGAGGAGGCAGAAAAATGATTGAGTGGATAACGCTTTTATTAGACAGCAAATTTTTAATGCGAGCAAATGGAATACTCGGCTTTTTGCTTTTGGGCTTCTTTGTATTCTTCTATTTTTCAAAAGAAGGACGAGATGAAAGAGGTCGAGGACTTATTGCTACTGCTTCGTTAATCGCTTTTGTTGCCTTGTTCTTCCTTTTGAATATTGTGGCAAATAATTTAAGTTGGCTTATGGATAACCATGTTAGGTTAATGAATGGTTTACAGTTATCGTACACCCTATTTCTATTTATTGCTGATATTGCATTGTTGATTTTAAGGAAAATCAAATAGTTTTGAAAAAAGTTAAATTCGCCACGTTTACAACATTTCAGATAAGCGTGGTTGATTTTTTACTTTTGATGTAAGAAATACTTTACAATTAGATTGAAAAGTATTACAATAAAAGATGGAGAGAACTTCCAACAATTTTGAAAGGAGTTGCGATTATGGCAGACAAACATTTAACAGAAAATTTAAAAGGAAATTATTTTTCAAGCGAAAGAAAAGACATGACATTTTTAAAAGGCATTACTTTAGTTGCGTTACTTCCCATTTGGGCTGGATATGCTTTTGCCCTTTATAATGGAGATAGCAACAATTTGTCAAATTATTCTTTATTGATTTTAGCGTTTTCTGCAATGAATTTTAATGCTATATGCGGAGTAGAAAAAATAGAAAACAAAGTCTTGAATTTGGTTGCTAAGTTGGACGGTGTTTTATTTTTCGTTTGGGTATTTGTAACTATTATTCAATTACTTTTAAAATAAATGGGAAAGGTGTTGTATTATGGCTATCTTAAAAAAAAGAGATATAAAAAAAGCATTGAAAGCAGGAGCAAAAGCTGGCGCTGTATCATTGGCTGATGTTCGGGCTGATATAGAAGCGACGATTGATGAAGCTATGAACAGCACCGACCCAGAAGTGCAGGCGAATTTCAAAAGGTATTTTGGAAATAAACGCCCTACGGCAGAAGAATATATTTATACGATTACCAAAAAGACAAAGATTTAAGAAAAGGAAAAAGGCTTACGTACATGATTGATCACGCAAGCCTTTTTCCTTTTCAGTTACAATTTAATTATAAATGTGTTTTATATTATAAATGCTTAGAAATGGCTAAGAAATTTCAAAATATAGTAGAAAGGCGGAAAAAATATGGATTATGTTTTAGAAACAAGAGGATTAGAAAAAAAGATTAAAAATGAAAACATTATAAAAGGAATTTCTTTGAAAGTACCAAAAGGAGAAACTTATGGTTTATTAGGTCCTAATGGAGCAGGTAAAAGTACAACTATGAAACTCCTTTGCGGACTGTTAAAGGCTAGTAGTGGAGAAATTATTTTTGATGGAAAGAAATGGTCAAAAGATACTTTAAATAAAATAGGTGTTTTAATTGAAAATCCTGCAATTTATGGAAATTTAACTGCGAGGGAAAATATGAAAATTCATGCTTGTATGTTAGGAGTATCAGAAAGTGAAGTAAAACGTGTTCTGACATTGTTAAAAATGGATAAAACCGGAAAGAAAAAAGTCTCAAATTTTTCTCTCGGTATGAAACAACGTTTAGGAATTGCAATAGCTCTTTTAGGCAATCCCAGTCTAGTTATTCTAGATGAACCAACGAATGGATTAGACCCGATTGGTATTCAAGAATTAAGAGATTTAATAAAAAGGTTAAATGAAAGTGGGATTACAGTTTTAGTTTCCAGCCATAATCTTGCAGAAATTCAACACATAGCGTCTTATGTAGGAATTATCATAAATGGAAAATTAAAATATGAGGGAAAAGTGAATAACAATGACAATTTAGAAAATATCTTTATGAATGTTACTAGAGAGGAGGAATATTCTTATGTATAGATTATTTCGTTCAGAATTATTAAAATCGAAGCGAACATTGCTTAGACCAACTCTTTTTATAGGAGCTGTAATATTTTCTGTTTTGCTGATGATAGTTGCAAATTTAGCACCTGATGCTTTAGAAAAATCATGGGAACATTATACAAAGATGATTTTCAATATGTGGACAATATCATTCAATACATTAGGAATTTCATTGCTATGTATATTAACAGAATATACAGAAAAGAAAAATAATACTTATCGTTCGATTTATGTAGAAGCACGTTCAACGAAAAGGGTTTGGATAGCAAAATTATTTGCTTTGGCATTTTATTCATTTATGACCACTGCTCTATTGACTATTTTTGTTTGTATTTTAGCATTACTTAATCATCTTGGGATAAATACGATAATCTCTGTGTTGGAAATGGGTGGTATAACATGGCTAACATCTTTACCTATTATTCCCATTGCTTTGTTTTGTGCGCATAACTTTAAAACTGTGGGAGCATTGGGAATAGGCTTTTTGGGATTTATTTCAGCACCTATCATGGCACCAGAGAATTATTGGATATTTAATCCATACAGTTATGGTGTAAGAGGTGTTGTACCTATTACCAAAATTCACCCAAATGGAATTGTTTTAGAAAATACAAGTGAGTTATTAAACACACATACAATTATAGTAGCTATATTATTAGCTCTTATATGTTTTGCAATATTTACGTTGGTAACATCATTCATTTTTTCGCAAAGAGAGGGAAATTAAAATGTATTTTATGAAAGCCTTACGTGTAGAACATATAAAGAGCAAGCGAACTATGTTAAACATAATTCCTTTCGCATTATCACTTATAGTAACTATTTGTATTTTGTTTATTTGTAGAACGAGTAATAAAGACGAAATTGTTTCTAATAGTTTGTATTATTGGATAAACATTTCATCTATAGCTGTACCTCTGTTGGTGGGAATTTTAGCTGGCATTATGGGAGAACAAGAACAAGAAGCTGGTAATTATCAAGTAATAAGAAAAAGTATTCATAGAGGGCAAAATTTCTTTTTTAAATCTTTATATTTATTAAGTTTATTAGCTTACTTTGTGTTTTTTTCTATGATATTATTATATATTAGTATTTGGAGTGTTTATCACCCAGACAATTTTACGGCTCTTCTATTTTTGAAAACAGCACTTATTTTTATGGTAGGTTCTCTTTTCCTTGTACCTTTTCAACTGTGGAGTAGTTTTTATTTCAATATGGGTGCTTCGATAGGCTTCGGTATTTTTGGAACGATATTTGTTGCTTATATTAGTTCATTACCTATGATTGAAGAAAGAATATGGAGATTAATTCCGTGGACATGGTCTATGAAAACGACAAGTATTTATTTTGATAATAATACTTTGAATGTACAAGGTGTAAATTTACCATTAGATTTAATGATACAATTATTGTTCTTCGTACTTCTTTTTGTTGGAATAGTATTATGGTTTAAAAAATGGGAGGGGCAAACAAAGGGATAAAGGAGAAATTTGTATGGCTAAAATATTAGTAATAGATGATGATATATCTTTGCTTCAGCTTATAAAAAATGCTTTGGAATACGACCATAGCATAACGACTTATACTGGATTGTCCAGCGTATCTATTCGAGAAATAAATAAACACGATTTATTGATACTTGATGTTATGATGCCAGAATTAGATGGATTTACTTTTTTGAAAGAAAAAAGGCGTGAAATCGACATACCTGTGTTATTTTTAACTGCCAAAAGTTTTGAGCAGGATTTAATAGAAGGTTTTTCCATAGGTGCAGATGACTATATTGTGAAGCCTTTTTCTGTTAAAGAGCTTCGATATCGAATAATGGCTCATATACGTAGAGAAAACAGAACAAAAAGTAATATGATTCATATTGGAAATATCTTTTGTGATTTTACAGTTAGAAAAATCTATGTAAATGAAGCAGAAATAAATATGACTTCAACAGAATATGAAATATGTTCTTTACTAATGCGTAATCCTAATCGTGTATTTACAAAAGATGAAATATACGAAAAACTTTTTGGATTTGACGGCATGGGGGACGCAGAAACGACAATAAGAGAAAGAATAAAAGAAATCAGAAAAAAATTTAAGATTTATGAAGAAGAACCGATAAAAACAGTTTGGGGAGTTGGGTATCAATGGGAAAAAAATCAATAATGCGAATGTTATTAACGCTTAGTATTTCTCAAATTTGTTATATGTTCATAGTAGTAATGATGTTTGGTCTAGGAGTTTTTTTTCTAGGAGAAACAGAAATTATCATTTCACCAAATGCAATATCTCAAAATGTTGAAATCATAAAAGAGGAAGCTCTTGATAACACACTTGAAGAAATGGACATACCTGCATATATTGAATATGCTAAACTTTCAGATAGTGGTAATTATATAAATGGTTCTATACAAGATGAAGAACTAATACAAGAAGTATGCGAAAAAGGAAAAATCAATCAATTGCGCTTTATGAATGGAACAACTTACGAACTTATTGGTAATTCATCTGAAAAGTGGGTTCTGGGATATAAGAGTGCTACCTCACAGTTTTCGAATGATTTTCTGAGAAGTGTTTTCCCAAGTGCCGATTTAACAATCATTAGTTGTTTTCTCATTGCAGTAATTACAGGATTTTTAGTTATTTTAAAAGTGTATAGAAATCGGTTAAGCAAAGAATTAAATAAGATAACGAATATACAAAACACAATTTTATCTGATGATAGAGAAATTTCTGAATTATCCAGTCCATTAAAAGAAGTAAATGATATTCTCATTATTTTGAGTGAAATGGAAAAGACAGTAAAAGAAAGTACAAAAAAACAGTTGAAACAAGCACAACTTTTAGAAAATAGTATTCAATCACTTACGCATGATATACAAACACCTGCTTCTGTCGTATCTGGCAATTTAGAATTGCTAGAAGAAACAAATATGGATGTAAACCAAAAAGAATATGTTAAATATGCTCAAGACGGAATTTCTAAAATATCTGAATATGTGGAAGAATTAAAAACTCTTTCAAAATTGGAACAACCTAAAACAGAATATGTTCATTTTAATGAAAAATATGTAGATAATTTGATTTTACTTGCAAATCAAATGGCCCGTTTAAAAAACGTAACCGTTTCTGTAATACAAAAAGATTGGACAGATGATTTATTGATAGAGCCAAAAGATATTCAAAAGGCTTTTCAAAATATCATTTCAAATGCTGTTGGATTTTCTGAAAAATCTTCTCAAATAAAATTAAAGTTTATCAATAATAAATCGGAGTATATTGTAAGTGTAATTGATAATGGAAAAGGTTTTAGTAAGGAGAGTTTGGAAAAAGCAACTCAAAAATTTTATTCAGAAAATAAGGCGAGAAGTGGTTCTCATTATGGATTAGGACTTTCAATAGTCGAAAAAATAATGAATGAACATAGTGGATTTCTTCAAATTGAAAATTTAGAAGTTGATAATATAATTGTTGGAGCAAAAGTTTCTCTTATTTTTAAGCTTAAATAGAATGTTCATGGAAAAATTAAGTTAATTTGCTACCTGCGGAGCAGATCAGCAAACAAAAGCTAGTAGAACACTACTTAAAAGAAAAATGGGGAAAGCAAGAAGCTAGTTACTTCTTGTTCTCCCTGCTATTCAAGATACCGTCAATCGTACCTTGAATGATTTTTAATTCGTTATCACTCAATAAATCAAGAGAGGTTTCTATTTGACGACGAGCTGTACTTTTTGCTACTTTCTCCGTTGGATAGAAATATTCATCAACTGATATATTGAACATGGTAACTAAATCATGGAATAATTGAAAACTTGGGTGTGAACCAACATTTTCAATATCTGCGATATGACGTTCTCCATAGAATACCTTATCGCCTAAATCATTACGAGAAAGTCCCGCTTTCTCACGGGCTTCTCTGATTGCCAGCCCTAGCGGTCTGAAATCAAAAGTATGTGTTTCTTTTGTTTTTCTCATTTTAAATCACCTAACATGAGTTTATACTTCATGCTGTATATTTAGAATGTGTTAAAATTGCATATATCATGCAGTAATAATTCAAAAGCTGTTATCGTGTGCGGTAAATAAAAAAAACCGTTCCTAGATAATATACTTTTGTGCGTCTTGAAAAATAACGGGACGGTTTTGGATATAACCAGAACTGTCCTTTTTTTCTTAGGGATAAATACGGTATAGCTCTGGTTAAAGGGGGCTATACCATGATTGCATACGGAAGAACGTTCTGCCGTTCTCAACTGGATAAATATTTCAGTCCACTATTACAATCATTATACCCTTTATATGAGTTAAAAATTCATATCAATAGAATTTATAAAACAGTCCGTTTGTGTAATTATACATTATCGGGCTGTTTTTGTTTTTTTAAAAAATTTTTTTGAAAATCTTGGTAGCTTGCCACCTCTTTGGGTAGTTAGGGTGCGGAAAGGGGGAAATAAACAAAAGTTTATTTCAATCCAGCACGGAAAGGAGGTGAGCAAATGAAAACATCTTCTTTCAAACAAGCCATTGAAGCACAGTTTGATTGCCTTTCAAAAAAAGTAATTAAACGCGCAGTAAAGAAAGGCTACCGTGATATGAAAAGGCGTGAAAAACACGAATGTTTATTTTCGGATATTCCAGATTATGAACAATCACGTTTTGGAGAATTGGATAAATACGAAAGTGATTATACTGTATTCAATATCTTAGGCATTGAAGTCTGGGTTGAGGACGACCAGTTAAGCGAAGCCCTTAAAACATTGACAGAGAAGAAACGCAACATTATTTTGTTGTCCTACTTTATGGATATGTCGGATAGTGAAATCAGCGAATTTATTAAAATTCCCCGTTCTAACGTCCAGTATCACAGAACAAAAACACTTGAAGCAATGAGAAAAATTATGGAGGAACGCAAATGAAGAAATACGAACATCTGCCTTTTGAGATTATTTTATCAGCAACAGAGAGCGACCCAGAAGCGATTGAAACCGTTATGGAATTTTATGACGGTTACATTTCAAAACTGTGCCTGCGTAAATTGTATGATGAATACGGTAATGTTTGCATGGTTGTGGACGCCGATTTAAAAAACAGAGTTCAGACAGCATTACTTGATATGCTGATGAATTTTGAAATTGTAGTGATGTAGTACATACAAGTGAAGTCTGGCACGTCCCCCCTTTCCTGCCACTTCACTTGTCACTTTATTAAAATCAAAATCTGAAAGTTGATTTTAATAGGCTGAATAGCCGATAGCTCTTTGACAACTGAATAAAGCAGACAGATACGTTTGTGAGATAGCGAGCCACGGGGACTGTACGCCACGACCTTTTCAAAAGAAAGCGAGCGACCCACGCAGTGATCCGAGAGCGACTGTTGGAAAAGTCGTTTTGCCACGACCTATCCTCACAGAATAATGATACGTCCGCATGGTGCGGTTCTGCCCACAAGAATGGGAATAGTTGAGATACTAACGGAGCTTTCCAAAGCCGTCTGTCTGCTTATGTAACTTATAAATAGACACACAGTAAAGGGGGTGTTACATTATGTTAAATACTGATGTGTTAAATGATGTGATGTTCCAGCGAGGTAAGGTGTTGGAATATGAATAAAACGAAGATAAGAGCAACGGAACAGCCGATTGCTGTTGATATAGAGGGACTGTCTGCTATGTTATCTTGTGGTCGTGCTACTGCAAGAAAGATTGGTGAGCAGGCAGGAGCAAAAATTGTGATAGGTCGCAGGGTTCTTTATTCCATAGAAAAAGTCAAGAAATACTTGTTATATTTGGAAGAATAGAGCGATTTTCTATTTATGTTCTCTGGCGTGTGTAGTATAATAAGAAAGGACAAAGCACGCTGTGAGAACAAGAAAAGAGGCTTTTTCAGAAAGGAATGGTTCTCATGGCAATTAGTAGAAAAGACCCAAAAGGAAGAAAATTAAGAGAGGGCGAAAACTGGCGTAATGATGGAAGATACAGCTATCGTTATACAGATGTAAGAACAGGCAAGAGATTGACAGTCTATGCACAAGATTTACCAGAGCTTCGGGAAAAAGAGAAGCAGATTGCAAAGGATATGGAAGATAATATATTGACAGACGGAGCAATCAAAAAAATGACGCTTAACACGTTGTTTGAGCGTTATATGGCAACTCGTGAGCTGGCTGATACTACAAGAGTTAGTTATGTTCGTGCTTGGGAAAACAGAGTAAAAGACGAGATTGGAAATATTAAAGTTGTTCAGCTTTTACCCTCACATATTAAAGCGTATTATGCGAAGCTTTCCAAAGCTGGATATGCTTATTCTACAATCAAGTATATTCATAACCTGCTTTATCCTGCATTAGAAATGGCTGTTGATGATGATATTATCCGAAAGAACCCTGCAAAAAGTTCCATTAGCGATTATGGAAAACCAGCAGAGGAAAAAGAAGCCTTAACAGTTTCTCAACAAGAAAAGTTTATGGAGTTTGTAAAACAGAGCAATGTCTATAACACATATTATCCTATGTTTACCATAATGATTGGTACGGGGTTAAGGTGTGGGGAGCTTATTGGTCTTACATGGAAAGATATAAACATCAAGGCAAAAACGGTTAATGTAGACCACCAGCTCATTTATAAGAATTTAGGCGACGGTTGCAAGTTCCATATCTCAACACCAAAAACGGAGTCGGGTATTCGTATTATACCTATGACACAAGAAGTTGCAAAAGCCTTTGAGGAACAAAGGAAAATCAATTTCATGCTTGCAAAGGATAAGAGCATTGAGGTGGACGGGTATTCGGGGTTTGTCTTTACAGCGAAATCGGGCAGACCGCTTATGCCGAATGGCGTAAATAGTGTTTTATATAACATTGTAGACGCATATAACAAAACCGAAGTAGAGAGAGCAAAAAAAGAGCATAGGAAAGCAGAACTGTTACCAAAGTTTTCAGCTCATGTAATGCGTCACACAGCTTGTACCAGAATGGCAGAGTGCCGTATGGACGTAAAAGTTCTTCAATATATTATGGGACACGCTCATATAGATGTAACAATGGAAGTGTACAATCATATTGGAGAGCTGACAAGGATTGAAAATGAGATTGCAAGACTAGATAGTATGGTGTTAAATGCTTGACACCACAAAAAGAAAAATTGGTGTCAAATTGGTGTCAAAACAGAAAAAATCACAATTTCAAAAGAAATAAGATACTGCAAACCATTGATTTTAAAGGTTTTGAAAAAAAATAACAAAAATATTAGCACTCACCTCTTGACAGTGCTAATAATGCGTGCTATAGTACAGATAGAACAAAGGAAGGGGAACGAAAAGAAAGGTTCGCCAGAGAGTGTTCCGAACGTATTATGAGTGTTTGAAAGGAGACAGGACTTATGTTAATGCCTAGTATTTTTAATAATAATTTATTTGATGATGATTGGTTTGGATTTCCGTTTTACGGATATGCAGATAAAGCAGAGAACAGAGCAGAAAAGAAGCTCTATGGACATCATGCGAATAATCTGATGAAGACAGATATCAAGGAAATGAAAGATGGATATGAACTTGAGATTGATCTTCCAGGGTTCAAGAAAGATGAAGTTACTGCAGAATTGAAAGATGGTTATCTGACAGTCAGTGCAGCGAAAGGTCTTGATCAGGATGAACAGGAGAAAGAAACCGGCAGGTATATCCGCCGTGAACGTTACGCAGGAGCATGTCAGAGAAGTTACTATGTTGGTGAAGATATCACAGAAGAAGATATCAAAGCAGAATTTAAACATGGTATTCTGAAACTCTTTGTTCCGAAAAAAGAAGCAAAACCAGCGGTAGAAGAGAAGAAATATATCACAATTGAAGGTTAATATAGAAGATAAATTTCCCCCGGAGAGCAATCTCCGGGGTGTTTTACAGGCAGGAGGTGACAGAACATGGCAGCAAAGCGGGATTACTACGAGGTGCTCGGAGTAGCAAAGAATGCAGATGAGAAGACAATCAAAAAAGCTTACCGGAAGATGGCAAAGAAGTATCATCCGGATACCAATGCCGAAAATCCGGATGCAGAAAAGAAATTCAAAGAAGTAACAGAAGCCTATTCAGTACTGAGTGATCCGGAAAAGAAGAAGATGTATGACCAGTTTGGACACGCCGCATTTGACCAGTCTGCAGGAGGCAGCTATCAGGGCAGTGGATTTGGAAATGGTTTCCAGGGATTC
Source organism: Coprococcus sp. AF102-57 (assembly GCF_027686195.1). Classification (NCBI taxonomy): domain Bacteria; kingdom Bacillati; phylum Bacillota; class Clostridia; order Lachnospirales; family Lachnospiraceae; genus Coprococcus; species Coprococcus sp. AF102-57. The sequence continues at coordinate 53,282 of NZ_JAQCSY010000008.1, forward strand.
AAAAGTGGTCCTGGAGGATATCAGGAGTATCATTTTACAGGAAATGCAGATGATATTTTCGGAGATATGTTTAAAGATATCTTCCATGGAAGCAGCAGTAAAAGCACAGATGGTTTCGGAGGTCATGGTTTTCACAGAAGCAGTTTCTATGACGATGGATCCGGATTTGGTGGCTTCGGAGGATTTGGCGGTCACGGGTCAGCAGGCTTTGATCAGAAAGGACAGGATCTGAATGCCAGTGTATCTGTTACATTTGATGAGGCAGCATTTGGATGTGATAAAAGAATTACTCTGCAGGATCAGAGCGGAAAGGCGCAGACACTTGAGGTGCATATTCCGGCAGGAATTGACAGTGGAAAGAGTATAAGACTTCGTGGAAAAGGGATGCCTGGAACCGGAAAAGGCGGTGCAGGAGATCTGCTTCTGAAAGTAACTGTTCAGCCAAAAGCCGGATATGAACGAAAAGGTATGGATGTTTATACAACGGTCAGCATTCCTTATACAACGGCTGTGTTTGGTGGAGAAGCAAGGGTGCATACCCTGTATGGTGATGTGATGTGCAAGATTAAAGAAGGAACACAGTCAGGAAGCAGGATTCGTTTAAGAGGAAAAGGAATCGTTTCCATGAAGGATGCAAATGTCCATGGTGATCAGTATGTAACGGTACAAATTCAGGTTCCGAGACATTTAAATGCAGAAGCAAGACAGAAACTGATGGAATATAAGAAAGCCGCTGCCGGAGGAAGATAAAGGATCCGGGGCGTTTCATATAGATGGGACTCAGAAAATGAGTTCTATGATTTGACAGGGAAGTAAAAATTTGTATAGATTTAGCACTCGACTCTTGACAGTGCTAACAACAAGTGCTATAGTTCGAGTAGAACAAAGATAGCAAGGCAAAGGAGGGACTCATGTTATGAATATCAATAAATTTACACAAAGTTCTATGGCGGCAGTACAGAACCTTGAAAAGATTGCGGCAGATTATGGCAACCAGGAAATTGAACAGGAACATCTTCTGTATTCTTTGCTTACAATAGATGACAGTCTGATTCTCAAGCTGATTGAGAAGATGGGCATTACAAAAGAGACGATGATGAACCGTGTGGAAGAGCTTTTACGGAAGCGTCCGAAAGTACAGGGCGGTCAGATGTATATTGGTCAGAATCTGAATAATGTGCTGATCCATGGCGAGGATGAGGCAAAGCAGATGGGTGATGAATATGTATCGGTTGAGCATCTGTTCCTTGCACTTCTGAAATATGCGAACCGTGAGATCAAAGGCATGATGAAGGAGCTTGGAATCACAAGAGAGAGTTTCCTTCAGGTACTTTCTTCGGTAAGAGGTAATCAGCGAGTAACCAGTGATAATCCGGAAGCTACTTATGATACCTTGAATAAATATGGAGAAGATCTGGTAGAAAAAGCCAGGGAGCAGAAGCTGGATCCGGTCATCGGACGTGATGCAGAGATCAGGAATGTGATCCGTATCTTGTCACGTAAGACAAAGAACAACCCGGTTCTGATCGGTGAACCTGGTGTAGGTAAGACAGCAGCAGTAGAAGGTCTGGCACAGCGTATCGTGCGTGGTGATGTACCGGAAGCTTTGAAAGATAAAAAAGTATTTGCACTGGATATGGGAGCACTGGTTGCAGGTGCCAAGTATCGTGGTGAATTTGAAGAGCGTCTGAAAGCAGTTTTGGAAGAAGTCAAGAACAGTGATGGAAACATCATTCTGTTTATCGATGAGCTGCATACCATTGTAGGTGCCGGAAAGTCAGACGGTGCAATGGACGCCGGAAATATGTTAAAACCAATGCTTGCCCGTGGTGAGCTGCATTGTATCGGTGCGACAACTCTGGATGAGTATCGCCAGTATATTGAAAAGGATGCCGCTCTGGAACGTCGTTTCCAGCCGGTTATGGTGGATGAGCCTTCAGTTGAGGATGCCATTTCTATCCTTCGTGGATTGAAAGAGCGTTATGAAGTATTCCATGGTGTCAAGATCACAGACAGCGCACTGGTTGCGGCGGTTACTCTGAGTAACCGTTATATTTCAGACCGTTTCCTTCCGGATAAGGCAATCGACCTGGTTGATGAAGCATGTGCATCCATTAAGACAGAGCTGGATTCTATGCCGACAGAGCTGGATGAACTGAACCGTAAGATCATGCAGCTGGAGATTGAAGAAGCCGCTTTGAAGAAAGAGGATGACCGACTGAGCAAGGAAAGACTGCAGAAACTGCAGGAAGAACTTGCCGAAGAACGGGAAAAATTCGCAAAGCAGAAAGCACAGTGGGATAACGAAAAACATTCTGTTGAACATGTACAGAAGATCCGTGAGCAGATTGAACAGCTGAACCGTGAAATCGAAGCAGCTCAGAGGAGTTATGATCTGAACAAGGCAGCAGAGCTTCAGTACGGACGTCTTCCACAGTTGCAGAAACAGCTGGAAGAAGAGGAAGCAAAGGTAAAAGATGAAGATCTGTCACTGGTTCATGAAAGTGTTACCGATGATGAGATTGCCAAGATTATTTCCCGCTGGACTGGTATTCCGGTTGCAAAATTAAACGAAAGCGAGAGAAGCAAGACACTGCACCTTGCAGATGAACTTCACAAACGTGTCATCGGACAGGACGAAGGCGTTACGAAAGTAACCGATGCAATCATCCGTTCCAAAGCAGGAATCAAAGATCCGACTAAGCCGATTGGTTCCTTCCTCTTTCTTGGACCTACAGGTGTAGGTAAAACAGAGCTTGCAAAAGCACTTGCCGAGAATCTGTTTGATGATGAGAACAATATGGTGCGTATCGATATGAGTGAGTACATGGAGAAATATTCTGTGTCCCGTCTGATCGGAGCGCCTCCGGGATATGTCGGATATGATGAGGGCGGTCAGCTTACGGAAGCCGTTCGCAGAAAACCGTATTCCGTAGTGCTTTTCGATGAAGTAGAAAAAGCACATCCGGATGTATTTAACGTACTTCTGCAGGTACTGGATGACGGACGTATCACGGACTCACAGGGACGTACCGTTGATTTCAAGAATACGATCTTGATCATGACATCGAACATCGGATCTTCTTATCTGCTGGATGGTATCGATGAAAATGGCGATATCAAACCAGAGGCAGAGGAGATGGTCATGAATGATCTGAGAGCACATTTCAGACCGGAATTTCTGAACCGTCTGGATGAGACGATTATGTTCCGTCCGCTGACGAAAGATAATGTCTACTCTATCATCAGCCTGCTTGTCAATGATATCAATAAACGGCTTGCAGATAAAGAACTGAGGATCGAGCTTACTGAAGCAGCCAAACAGCTTGTAGTGGAAGGCGGATATGATCCGACCTATGGTGCAAGACCATTGAAGAGATATCTTCAGAAGAATGTTGAAACCGAGGCAGCTAAACTGATCCTGGAAGGAAATGTTGGCAGCGGAGATACGATCCTGATCGATAATGTGGATGGAAAACTTACAGCAAGGATCAAGCAGCACTTAAGAGAAGTATAAGATAAGGAAAATAGATGGATATGAGCAGTAGGACAATGAAAAAAGGTTTTGTCCTACTGCTTTTTCGGTTAATAAAATTTCAGATCTGTGAAATAATGTGAGTAAAGAGAAAAAACTAGGAGGACACATTATGAGCGGAATGAAATTTGAAAAAGAAATCTTTATGAAGTATTTGATCGAGCGGGAAGCATCGGAGGCAACAAAGAAGAAATATATGACAGATGTAACGACTTTTTATTCCTATGCAGCAGAAGCGGAAGAAATAGATAAGGAACTTCTGCTTGCTTACCGGGAGTGGCTGATGCAGCATTATGCAGTAAGCAGTGTAAATTCGATGCTTGTGGCACTGAATCAGTATTTACTTGCCGTTGGGCTTGGAAAATGGAAGCTCCGCAGAGTCCGTGTACAGGGCTGTAATTCAAAGATGATGGAAAGAGAACTGCAGAAATCCGATTATATCAAACTGGTGCGGAAAGCAAAAGAGCAGGGAAAGGAACAGCTTGTAATGATTATGGAGACGCTTGCAGGGACAGGAATCCGGATCAGTGAGCTAAGATATTTTTCAGTTGATAGTGTTCAAAGCGGAATCGTGAAGGTGTGGAATAAAGGAAAATACAGACCGGTTATTTTAACGGATCAGTTGAGAAAAAGACTGTTGTATTATATAAGAAAAAACAGGATTCAAAAGGGAAATGTGTTTATAACGAGATCGGGTCATGAAAAAGACCGGTCGAATATATGGAGAGAATTAAAACAGCTTGCAGTAAGTGCGGGGGTGGAAACCGAAAAAGTATTTCCGCACAATTTTAGACATATGTTTGCAAGAATTTTTTACAGGGTTACTGGGAATCTGTTGCAGCTTGCGGATATTCTGGGACACAGCAGTATCGAGGTGACAAGGATTTATGCTTCGGATGGAATTATGGAATGGAAAAAGAGCATGGAAATGTTAGAGATGCTTGTAGAATGACGACATAATGTTAATTATGTTGTAGTTTTCGATATAGGTATTTTGACTCGAAAATATGAAAATAAAAAGGAAAAAATAAATGTTTTACATAATTAAAGTGAAAGGACTGTTTTGTATTTTTGTAACGATTTTTAATGTTGACAGTCTTTGTAATACAGACTAGAATATAGTTGGACTGAGTTTGGACGATTTATATTACAACATAATTAACATTATGTAGAAAAGAGGGAACATATGGAAAGAGATATATTTGATGATATGATAAAGAGAGTGGAATGTTCATATGTATCCGATCTGAGATACAACAAAAAAATAGTAGAATCCAAGCTGAAAACGATGGATTTAAGTTTATATGATGAGAAGCAGCTGGAAGAATTTGCACAATATGTATTTAACTGTGGATGGAGTGAAATTGGCGGTAAGCTTGATAAATAAAAGATAAAATAATGAAAATGGATGCGGGATATGATAAAATGAATATCATATTCCGTATTTTTTGTGTATACGATGAGCCAAGTGCAGATTTGTGCTTGCACAAGGATCTGCATTTGTCGAATGTACATCACCTGGCTGTTAAGCGAGATGGTGTACAAAGTATACAAATCGAGCAGGAGTCAGCCTGCTCGATTATTTAGAGAGAGGAGACAGCAGGAATGTCACACATCATTTTCCATATAGATGTCAATTCAGCCTACCTTAGTTGGACGGCAGTAGAACAACTGAAAAATGGTGCCGATGTGGACATCCGTACGATTCCCGCGATCATCGGCGGTGACAGAGAATCACGCCATGGGATCGTATTGGCGAAATCTCCTTCGGCAAAGAAATTCGGCATCCGGACGGGAGAGCCGGTGGTAAATGCGTTCCGCAAGTGTCCGAATCTTCATATGGATCCGCCAAATCACAGGATGTACAGGGAGTATAGCCGGAGACTGATGGATTTCCTGAAAACCTATACACCGGAAATCGAGCAGGTCAGTGTGGACGAGTGCTATATGGATTTTACCGGAATCGCACAGCGTTTTTCTTCGCCGGTGGAGGCTGCGTATGAAATCAAAGCCCGGGTTTATGAAAAGTTTGGGTTTACCGTGAATGTGGGAATTTCGACAAACAAGCTTCTGGCAAAAATGGCATCAGACTTTGAAAAACCAAACCGTGTCCACACTCTTTTCCCGGAAGAGGTCAAGGAAAAAATGTGGCCGCTTCCGGTGAGTGAGCTTTTTATGGCAGGGAAGTCCAGTGTGGCGATTCTGGAAAAGCTGGAAATCCGGACAATTGGTGAGCTTGCGCAGACAGATCCGAAGCTTCTGGAATTCCATTTGAAAAGTCATGGGAGAACGCTGTGGGAATTTGCGAATGGAATCGGTGATGCAAAGGTGCAATCCGAGGAGACCGCAGCAAAGGGTGTCGGTAATTCCACCACACTTCCAAAAGATGTGGAAAAGGCAGAGGATGCAAAAAAGGTTCTATTTTCTCTGGCAGAAAGTGTGGGAAAGAGACTAAGGAAAGCAGGGCAGAAAGCCAATATGGTTAGTGTGGAAATCCGCTACAGTGATTTTCAGAATGTATCTCACCAGAAGCAGCTTGGCAGAGCATCCGGTGCAGATCAGGTGATCTACGAGGCGGCCTGCAGTCTGTTCGATGAGTTGTGGAACGGTGAGCCGATCAGATTGCTTGGTGTTCGCACAGCGAAGCTTGTGGATGAAGATGAACCGGAGCAGTTAAGCCTGTTTGACCTGCAATTCGAGGTGAAATCTGAGAAGCCGAAGAAGAGCATGGAAAAGCTGAAAAAGCTCAGTGCGGCAATGGGAGAGATCCGCGGAAAGTATGGGGCGGATGCGGTGATACGAGGCAGTGTTCTGGAGCAGAGAGAAAAAGAGAAGAAATATGAAAAGAAACAGTTCTGAAAATTTTCCGGGAAACTTTCAGAGCTTTCAGAGCTGTTTCCGTGTCTTGACACCTAAAGAATCCCTGGAGTATAATGAGATGATATGTAGAAATATAAGGGGATAGAAAGGAGCTTCTTTAAACAATGGAATTTAAAGACAGAGAATTTATTCCGGTACTGCTTGGTGGAGATATCAATACTTACAGTGTTGCCCGCGCATTTTATGAGCAGTATCAGGTGAAGACATATATATTTGGAAAGTTTGCAACAGGACCGAGTTACGGAAGTAAGATCATCGAATATCATCCGAATCCGAAGATTGATACGGACGATTATTTTCTTCAGACAGTCAATGGATTTGCAAAAAAGCATAAAGACAAAAAGATTATGCTCATCGGATGTGGTGACAGTTATGTGGCGCTGATCAGTAAGCATAAGGCAGAGCTTGAGAAAAATATTATCGCACCATATATCGATTTTGATCTGATGAACAGTCTGCAGCAGAAAGAGACTTTCTACAAGTTGTGCGAAAAGCATGGGGTAGATTATCCGGGAACGATTATTTACGATCAGTCCATGGGACTGGATTTTGAGATGAATTTCCCGTACCCGGTAATTTTAAAGCCGTCTGACAGTATTTCTTACTGGGAGCATCCGTTTGCAACCCAGAATAAGATCTACACGATCAAGGACAGAAAAGAACTGGAAAAAGTAATTCGGGATATCTATGGGGCAGGTTATACAGATAAACTGATCATCCAAGATATGATTCCGGGAAATGATGAATATATGCGTGTTCTGACTTCTTATTCTGACCGGAATGGAAAAGTTAAAATGATGTGTCTGGGACATGTACTCCTGGAAGAACACACACCACACGGACTTGGAAATCATGCAGTTATCATCACAGAGCCAAACGAAGAGCTGATGATGAAGGTGAAGAATCTGCTGGAAGATTTGCACTATGTAGGATTCTCCAACTTTGATATCAAGTATGACAGGCGTGATGGCAAATACCGTTTCTTCGAGATCAACACCCGCCAGGGACGAAGTAATTATTATGTGACAGGATCTGGATTCAATGTTGCAAAATATGTAGTAGAAGAATATGTTTACGGAAAAGAACTGCCGCTTGAATTTGCAAAAGAAGAACATCTCTGGATGACAGTACCGAAGGCAGTTGCTTTCAAATATATCAAAGAAGAAGCAAACCGTGAGAAGATGAGACGCCTTCTTAAGGAAAAGAAGATGGTCAATCCGGTATTTAAGAGAGGTGATTTTAAACCAAGACGTTATCTTGCTATGGTGAAGAATCATCTCAGACAGTTTGGTAACTTTAAGAAATATTACAGCTAAGAGAAGCTGAAACAGGGAGAATGATATGCTGAAAAAATTAGGTGTTATCGGCGGAATGGGACCGGAGGCGACAAGTTTTTATTATGCAAGAGTGATCGCGAGGACAAAGGCGGAGAGTGATCAGGAGCATATCAACATGATCATTTTAAGTCATGCGACAATGCCGGACAGGACACAGGCAATCCTTACAGGAAATAAGCTTCCGTTTCTGAAAGCAATCACACAGGACGCAAGAGATCTGGAGATGCTGGGAGTGGAAAATATTGCGATTCCGTGCAATACCTCGCACTATTTCCTGGAAGATATCCAGAAATCTACAAGTGTTCCGATCATCAATATGGTAGAGGAGAGTGTCAGATATGTAGTAGAGGCTCATCCAAAAGTGAAGAAGATCGGGATCATGGGAACAGATGGAACGATGCAGGCAAAGACTTACCACCGAGCCTGCGAAAAATTTGGAATCACACCGGTAGTTCCGGGAGAAGCCTGCCAGAAAGATGTGATGTCGCTGATCTATGATGATATCAAAAAAGGAAAGCCGGGAGACAAGAACAAATTTGACCGTGCCTATAATGATCTGAAGGCAAAAGGCTGTGATGCAGTAATTCTTGCATGCACAGAGATTTCGGTATTCAAAGAATATTATCAGGTACCGGCAGACTGCATGGATGCAATGGATGTTCTGGTAAGAGAATCCATCATCAGATCCGGCGCAGAGTACCGGGAATAATACCGGAAAGAATATAAGGGAGATAAATACCAGATGGAAAAATACACATTACAGGAGTACGCAAATCTGTTACAGAACCTGCGTATGATGAAAGAATTTTATTCAAATGGGGAAGAAGAAAAAAACGTAGGATATCTGACCTATGATTCCAGAGAGGTGACGGAAGGGACATTGTTTATTTGTAAAGGTGCGGCATTTAAGGCTGAGTATCTGGATGCAGCGATCGAAAAAGGTGCGATTGCTTATGTCAGCGAAGTAAAATATGAAACGAAAGAAGATGTTCCATATTTTCTGGTAGACGATATCCGTAAGGCGATGCCTCCACTTGCAGAGAAGTTCAATAATGCACCGTGGAAGAAACTGACGATCACCGGAATCGGCGGAACAAAAGGAAAATCCACTTCTGCTTACTATATGAAAGCAATCGTGGATGATTATATGGAAGCAACCGGTGGAAAGGAAAGTGCAGTCCTTTCTTCAATCGATATTTATGACGGAGTGATCAAGAAAGAATCCCATATTACTACGCCGGAGTCGGTAGAATTGCAGGAGCATCTGCGCCATGCCGTAGAAAGTGGTATTACATTTGCCGAGATGGAAGTATCTTCACAGGCGTTAAAATACAATCGTGTCGATAACATGCAGTTTGATGTGGGAATTTTTCTGAATATTTCAGAGGACCATATCAGTCCGATCGAGCATCCGGATTTTGAAGACTATTTTTCGTCTAAACTGAAAATTTTCGGAAAATCACGTTACGGAGTTGTGAACATGGATGCAGATTTTGCAGACCGTATTCTGAAAGAGTCAAAGGTCTGTGAGAAGGTGCTGACGTTCAGTACAAAGAATCCGGAAGCGGATGTTTATGGTTATGAGATCCAGAAAGACGGACATGAAACGGTATTTATGGTAAAGACAGAGCTGTTTGATGAAGAATTCCGTCTGACGATGCCGGGACTTTTCAATGTGGAAAATGCACTGGCTGTCATTGCGGCATCCATTCTTCTTGAAATCCCGAAGGAGTATATGCACAGCGGTCTTTTGAGGGCAAGATCCAGCGGACGTATGGAGCTTTATGGAAGTGCAGATAAGAATCTGATCGCTGTTGTGGATTATGCACACAACAAGCTTAGTTTTGAAAAGCTGTTCTCTTCAATAAAAGATGAATATCCGGATTATAATATCGTATCGATCTTCGGATGCCCCGGAAAGAAAGCATTTATCCGGAGAAGAGACCTTGGAACGGTAGCGGGTCAGTATGCGAAAAAGGTTTATCTGACAGCGGAAGATCCGGGATATGAGCCGGTAGAGCAGATTTCCAAAGAAATCGCACAGTATGTGGAAGCACAAAACTGTCCGTATGCCATGATCGAGGATCGGGGAGAAGCAATCAAAGCAGCGATGGATGAAGCAGAGGGAAAGACTATTTTCCTGATTACCGGAAAAGGAAATGAGACAAGACAGAAATATGGCTGTGAGTATCTGGACTGCAAATCAGATACACAGTATGTTAAAGAATATCTTGCCGAGTATGATAAAAAGCATCAATAGAAACTGAGAGATGGGTGGGGGTTCCTGCAAACGCACAGGATGCGTGAAAACGAAAGCAGGAAATCCACCCATTTTATATATTTTCATATCCGGTGTGACGTTTGAGGGGAAACAGCATATTCTGAAAACAAAGAGTCCAAAAAGAGGAGCCTTATGAAGCTTTCGGTTCTGTTTAAAAGGATTCAGCATGCGGTGATCCAAATGCCGGAATTAGAAGAAGAGATGGAAATCCGGGGGATTACCTGTAATTCCCAAAAGGCAGAAGAAGACAGTCTGTTTGTCTGCATTCAGGGAAACCAGGCAGATGGACATGATTATATAGAAGAAGCCTGCAACCTTGGGGCATCCTGCATTCTGATAGAAAAACTGGTATCTGGGGGAAGGATGCTGAAGTTTCCGGAAAATATTGCCGTCGTTCTGGTAAAAGATACACGGGAAGCTCTTGCCGGGATCAGTAGGATCTGGTTTGGAAGTCCTGCTGATAAGTTGAAAGTGATTGGCGTGACCGGCACAAAGGGGAAAAGTACGGTGGCAGTGATGATCCGGGAGATGCTGGAAAGTCTTGGTCAAAAATGCGGACTGATCGGTACGATCGGTCACCATCTTGGAAATGAAGTGGTAACTTCGCAAAATACGACCCCGGATGCCTTTACCATTCAGTCGTATTTTGCTAAAATGGTAGAAGCAGGTTGCCACTATGCGGTGATGGAGGTATCTTCACAGGGAATAAAGCAGCATCGGATCGATGGAATCTGGTTTGAAATTGCGGTATTCACTAATTTCGGGGAGGATCACATCGGACCAGGCGAGCATGCAAGTCTTGGGGAATACCGATATTACAAATCATGTCTTTTTGAACAGTGCAGGATTGGAATAGGGAATCTGGATGATGCACAGTGCAGCTATATGTTCCAGAGAAAATGTTGCACGAAATACGGATTTACCTGTCGGGAAGAAGAAGGGCAGGAAAGAGGATTTAGAAACAGTCATGTACTGACGGCAGAAAAAATCAGTTTTCTGATGGAAGGTGGAGAACTTAAAACGGTATTTTATGCAGATGATAGAAAATATGAGCTTGCCCTTCCTGGAAAATTTAATGTGTACAATGCACTGGCTGCTTTACAGACAGTGAGCTGTCTTGGATTTGAAAGAGAAGAAGCAGGAGACGTGTTAAAGCATCTGGTGGTAAGAGGCAGGATGGAACGGGTAGATGCAGGAGAAAATATCCTGTGTTACATTGATTACGCGCATAATGCCATGAGTCTTGCAAAAGTGCTTAAAATGCTGAGAATTTACGAACCAGAACGTATTTTACTGGTGTTTGGATGTGGAGGCAACCGTGCCGGAAGCAGAAGAAGCGGGATGGGAAGAGTGGCAGGAGAGCTTGCGAATCTGACGATCATCACTTCAGATAATCCGAGATGGGAAGAGCCGGCAAAGATTATGGCAGACGTTGAAGAAGGCATCAAAGAAACTTCCGGAGCCTATCGGATGATCCAGGATCGGGAAGAGGCAGTATTCTTTGCGGTAGAAATGGCAAGACAAGGGGATATCCTTCTGATTGCGGGAAAGGGACATGAAAATTACCAGGAGATCCAGGGAGTCAGGTATCCGATGGATGACCGGGAACTGGTGCGAAAAGCCGTCAGGCTGGCTGCACAAAAGAGACAGAAAAAGGAACAGACAGAATGTACGCAGACATTATTATAGATATTACACATGAAAAACTGGATAAAGTATTTCAGTACCGTGTACCGGAAGAACTGGAAGGAGATTTACGGACCGGTGCAGGCGTCATTGTGCCGTTTGGACGTGGCAACCGGGAAACGAAAGGGTACATTGTCGGTTTTTCGGAAACATGTGATTATGATGCGGAAAAAATAAAAAATATTCTGCGCACGGATACATCGAGTGTGATGATTGAGGCAAGGCTGGTCGCACTTGCTGCGTGGATGAAAGAAAATTATGGCGGTACGATGATCCAGGCATTGAAGACGGTGCTTCCGATCAAGCGTACCGAGCAGCAGAAGAAACAGCGGATTTTAAAAAGATGTATTTCCAGAGAAGCAGGCGAAAAGAAGCTGGAAGAATATCTTCACAAGAACCAGAAAGCGCGGGCAAGACTGATGGCAGCACTTTTGGATGATGAAGAGGTAGAATATTCCCTGATCAGTCAGAAGCTGAATATCACGCTGACGGTGGTGAGAGCGCTTGAAGAGCAGGGGGTTCTGAAAATTAAAAATCATAAGATTTACCGGAATCCGGTTAAAGAAAAAGAGCAGCAGCGGCATTTTATTACTTACACGGAGGAGCAGGAAAGAGCAATCCGGACGTTTGAAAACGATTATAAAAAAGGAATCCGAAAGACCTATCTTTTATACGGTGTGACCGGAAGCGGCAAGACAGAAGTCTATATGGAAATGATCCGGCAGGTGGTAAAGGAAAAGCGGCAGGCAATCGTGCTGATCCCGGAGATCGCATTGACTTACCAGACGGTGATGCGCTTTTACAGGACATTTGGGGAACGCGTTTCCATCATGAATTCCAGACTTTCAGCGGGAGAGCGGTATGACCAGATGATGCGGGCGAAAAAAGGAGAGATTGATGTGATGATCGGTCCAAGATCTGCGCTTTTTACCCCGTTTCCGAGTCTTGGACTGATCGTGATCGATGAGGAACATGAGGCAGCTTATAAAAGTGAACAGGTTCCCCGGTATCATGCGCGGGAGACGGCAATCGAACGCGCAAGCCTGGAAGGGGCAAGTGTGGTACTGGGATCGGCAACCCCTTCCATGGAAGCATTTTACCGGTGCGAGTTGGGAGAGTATACGTTGCTGGAATTAAAGAGGCGGACTGCAAAAGCAGAGCTCCCGGAGGTCTACACGGTGGATATGCGTGAAGAACTGCAAAAAGGGAACCGTTCTATTTTAAGTGACAGGCTCCATGAGCTGATGGAAGACCGTCTGAAAAAGAAAGAACAGATCATTTTGTTTCTGAATCGAAGAGGGTATGCCGGATTCCTTTCTTGCAGGTCCTGCGGATATGTAGTAAAATGTCCTCATTGTGATGTTTCACTGGCAGCGCACAATAATGGGAAAATGGTGTGCCACTACTGTGGCTACGAAGAAACGGTTGCAAAAAAATGCCCGTCCTGTGGCTCCCCTCATATCGGAGGTTTCCGCGCAGGAACACAGCAGATTGAAGAACTGGTAAAAAAGGAATTTCCGCAGGCAAGGGTACTTCGGATGGATCTGGATACTACAAGATCCAAAGAAGGACATGAAAAGATTTTATCTGCATTTGCAAATGAAGAGGCAGATATTCTTGTCGGAACGCAGATGATCGTAAAAGGACATGATTTTCCAAATGTGACCCTGGTTGGCGTGCTTGCTGCGGATATGTCCTTATACTCGGATGATTTCCGGTCAGCAGAGAGGACATTCGAGCTTCTGACGCAGGCTGCGGGAAGGGCCGGAAGAGGGGCAAAAAAAGGAGAAGTCGTGATTCAGACCTACAGCCCGGAGCATTATAGTATCCAGACGGCAGCACGTCAGGATTATCAGGCATTTTATACAGAAGAGATGAATTACAGGGAACTGATGGGGTATCCGCCGGCAGAGCATCTGATGGCGGTACTGGTAGCCTGTGAGGATGAAGCACTTCTGGAAAAAGGAATGCATTATCTCAAATTATATGCAATGCGGATCACGAAGAACCGCAAGGTACAGGTGATCGGTCCGGCAGCTCCGGCAGTCGGAAAGGTCAAGGATGTGTACCGGAAAGTTTTGTATCTGAAGCAGGAATCCTATGAGATCCTGATTGAAATGAAAGATAAAATGGAACAATATATTGAATTGAACCGGGGATTTGCAAAGATGCGGATTCAGTTTGATTTTGATCCGATGAGTGGATTTTAAAAGAAAAGGCAGGAGGAAGAACAAATGGCAATTAGAAAAATCAGAGAAATAGGCGATGAAGTACTGACAAAGGTGTGTAAGGAAGTAACAAAGATGACACCAAGAACAACAGAACTGATCGATGATATGTTAGAGACCATGTACGAGGCAATGGGGGTAGGTCTTGCTGCACCACAGGTTGGAATTCTCAAAAGAATCGTTGTTATCGATATCGGAGAAGGTCCGGTTGTCATGATCAACCCACGCATCGTAGAGAGCAGCGGAGAACAGACCGGGGAAGAAGGATGCCTTAGTGTACCAGGTAAATCCGGTATTGTTACCCGTCCGAATTATGTAAAAGCAGTAGCACTTGATGAAGATATGAAAGAATACGAGATCGAAGGCGAAGGACTGATGGCAAGAGCAATCTGTCACGAACTGGAGCATCTGGACGGTCATCTTTATGTAGAAAAAGTAGAAGGCGAACTTCACAGCACAGAATACGAAGAAGCCTAGGCTGGAAGCGGGAGGTTAAGATAAGATGAAGATAATATTTATGGGAACTCCTGATTTCTCAGTCGGAACACTGGAAGCACTGGTAGAAGCAGGACATGAAGTAGTGCTCGCTGTCACACAGCCGGACAAGCCAAAGGGCAGAGGCAAAGAAATGCAGTTCACTCCGGTAAAAGAATGTGCACTTGCACATAATATTCCGGTCTATCAGCCAAAGAAGATCCGGGAACCTGAATGTATCGAAGAATTGAAAAAATATCAGGCAGATGTCTGCGTAGTCGTGGCATTTGGACAGATCCTTCCAAAAGAGATTCTGGAAATGACACCGTACGGATGTATCAATGTCCATGCATCCCTTCTGCCGAAATACCGCGGTGCTGCACCGATCCAATGGGCGGTCATCAATGGAGAAAAAGTATCCGGTGTCACAACGATGCAGATGGATGAAGGACTTGACACGGGTGATATGCTGGAAAAAGTAGAAATCACATTAGATAAAAAAGAAACAGGAGGAAGCCTTTTCGATAAACTTTCCGCAAAAGGAGCCGCACTCTGCGTCCATACCCTTGCAGAACTGGAAAAAGGAACTATTACTCCACAAAAACAGGGCGAAAGCACCACCGAATACGCAAAAATGCTCAACAAAAAATCCGGTGAGATCGACTGGACGAAAACAGCAGTAGAAATCGAACGCCTAATCCGCGGCTTAAATCCATGGCCAAGTGCCTACACCCAGTGGCAGGGCAAAATCATGAAAATCTGGGAAGCAGAAGTAGAAGATGTGGTAGAAACCATAGATACTCATGAGTCCGGAACGATCACAGAAGTCACAAAACACGGCTTCAAAGTTCAGACCGGCAAAGGCAGACTAGCCATCAAGTCCCTCCAGATCCCAGGCAAAAAACGCATGGAAGCCGATGCCTTCCTACGCGGATACCACATAGAAACAGGAACAAAATTAGGCTAGAGTTTACTTTTAGAATTTGAGCTTTGCAAATTTAACAAATATTTTTCAACCTAACATATCTGGCGCAAAAAAACGCAAAGCGTTTTTCGCGCCCTTTGGCGCATTTGTCCCATCGTGCACCGCACGATAGGACAAACAGCCGACACCCATTGAAAAATGTAGCCCGGAAGCGAAAGATATTCGCTAAGCAGGTCATCGAAAACGTCGGCACTTAATAAGGCTGAGCGTTAGCGAAAGCCGAATTTAGTACCGCTACGTTTCCGGACTAAGCGCGAGCGGGCCTGCGTGCGAATATCTTTCGCTTCCGGGCGGACCCTTATTCAACAAGGAGGCAAACATGTACTACCCATATTATTTTGATCCAACTTATTTCCTTGTCATCATCGGCGTCATCATCTGCGCCCTTGCATCCGCCAAAGTGAATTCCACCTACGCCAGGTACGATCAGGTCCGCAACCACGCCGGGATCACCGGTGCGATGGCTGCGGAGCAGATTCTCAGGATGGAAGGGATTTATGATGTACAGGTGATGAGAGTAAGTGGAAAACTGACCGATCATTACGATCCGGCGAACCATGTACTGCGGCTTTCAGATTCCACCTACGGTTCGACATCGGTTGCGGCACTTGGAGTTGCAGCACATGAATGTGGACACGCGATCCAGCATGCAAGGCATTATGTACCGCTGACAATACGCGGAGCACTTGTTCCGGTGGCGAATTTTGGATCCGGGATTTCATGGCCGCTGATCATAATGGGATTATTTATTAGAGGAGAAATGTCTACATTGTTTATCAATCTTGGGATCCTGATGTTTTCATTGGCAGTGCTGTTCCAGATCATCACGCTTCCGGTAGAGTTTAATGCATCGGGAAGAGCACTTAAAATCCTGAAAAATTCAGGCATGCTATATGAATCAGAAGTACGTGAGGCAAGAAGTGTTCTTACAGCGGCAGCGCTTACCTATGTGGCGAGTGCAGCATCTGCACTTCTGCAGCTTTTAAGAATACTGATCCTGACAGGAGGAAGAAGAAATGACGACGAATAACCAGGGAGTAGGTACAAGAGAACTTGCACTGATGATCCTGCTGGAAATCGAGCGTGGAGAGAAAAGTCATATTGTGCTCAGACAGGTGCTGGAAAAATATCAGTATCTGTCCAAGCAGGACCGTGCATTTCTGACCAGGCTTGCAGAAGGGACAACAGAGCGGAGGATAGAACTGGACTATATTATCAACCAGTTTTCAAAAGTAAAGACAGAAAAAATGAAACCGGTGATCCGCAATATCCTGCGCTGTGCGGTCTATCAGATCAAATACATGGATCAGGTTCCGGATTCGGCAGCATGCAATGAAGCAGTCAACCTTGCTATCCGGAAAGGCTTTAAGAATCTGCGGGGATTTGTAAATGGGGTACTCAGAAATATCGCGCGAAACATTGATAAGATTGCGTATCCGGAGAATGCAGAAGAATTTCTGTCAGTAAAGTATTCTATGCCACAGTGGATCATCCGTATGTGGGTGAGAGATTATGGAGAAGAGAAGACGAAAGAAATCCTGGAAGGTTTTTATAAAGAACGTGCAACAACAATCCGGATCAATGGAAATGCAACCACCAAAAAAGAGCTGATCAGAGAACTGACAGGAGAAGGCATTCAGGTAAAAGAACATCCGCTTCTTGCGTCTGCGCTCCTGATCTCAGGCTATGATTATCTGGCAGCAATTCCGGCGTTCCGGGAAGGAAAATTCCAGGTACAGGATGCAGCTTCGATCATGGTAGCGGAGCAGGCAGGAATCAAAGAAGGAGATTACATACTGGATGTGTGTGCGGCACCGGGAGGAAAAGCGCTCCATGCGGCACAGATCCTGAACGGGACAGGTATGGTAGAGGCAAGGGATCTGACAGAGATGAAGGTAGAGCTGATTCGGGAAAATATTTCACGGATGGGATTTGAAAATATCCGTGCAGTGCAGCAGGATGCAACCTGCTTCGATGCGGACTCTGAGGAAAAAGCAGATGTTCTGATCGCGGATCTTCCGTGTTCCGGCCTTGGTGTTCTTGCGAAGAAGACCGATCTGAAGTATAAGATGAACCCGGAGACGGAGAATGAAGTTGCAGCACTTCAGAGAGAGATCCTGGATGCGGTTTGCCGATATGTGAAGCCGGAGGGAACACTGATGTACAGCACCTGTACGATCAGCAGGACAGAGAACGAGGAAAACGCCGGATGGTTTGCCGAAAAACATCCGGAATTTGACATGGAATGGGAGAAACAGATTTTCCCGTCTGATATAACCGATGGTTTCTATATTGCTAAATTTATCCGGAGGGGCAGATAATGGAAAAAAAAGATATCGCTTCGTATTCATTTGAAGAGTTACAGGAAGAAATGCTGGCGATTGGAGAAAAAGGATTCCGCAGTCGACAGATTTATTCCTGGATCCATGAAAAGCTGGTGGATGATTTTGAAGAAATGACCAATCTTCCAAAAACTTTACGCCAGAAACTGGAAGCAGCATACGAAATACGAAGAGTCGAAATGGAAAAAAGACAGATTTCAAAGATTGATGGGACCAATAAATTCCTGTTTTGTCTGAAAGACGGGAATATGGTAGAAAGTGTTTTGATGAAATATAAACATGGCAATTCGGTATGCATATCCTCGCAGGTTGGCTGCCGGATGGGATGCCGTTTCTGTGCATCAACACTGGACGGGCTGGAACGAAACCTGACACCGTCAGAGATGTTAAGACAGGTTTACCAGATCCAGAAGATCACTGGCGAGAGAGTTTCTAATATTGTGATCATGGGAACCGGAGAACCGCTGGATAATTATGACAATTTTCTGAAATTTATTCACATGGTCAGTGATGAGCACGGGCTCAATATCAGCCAGAGAAATATCACGGCGTCTACCTGTGGAATTGTACCGAACATCCGGAGACTTGCAGAAGAAAAGCTGCAGATCACGCTGGCACTTTCCCTGCACGGTTCCAACCAGGAAAAGAGAAGATCGCTGATGCCGGTGGCAAATAAATACGAGCTTCATGAGGTCCTGGAAGCGTGTGATTATTACTTTGAAAAAACCGGACGGAGGATCACTTTTGAGTACAGTCTGGTTCACGGCGTAAACGATACACCGGAGGATGCAAAAGAGCTGATGGGAATCTTAAAAGACAGAAACTGCCATTTAAACCTGATTCCGGTGAACCCGATCAAGGAGAGAAACTACGAAAAACCGGACAAAAAAAGTGCCGAGAATTTCAAAAATAAACTTGAAAAAAACGGGATAAATGTTACTATAAGAAGAGAAATGGGCTCAGATATAGACGGAGCCTGTGGACAGTTACGGCGCAAGACGATGCAAGGAGTATAAAATATGAAAATATTTTCTATGACAGATGTTGGAAGAAAACGTGAAATGAACCAGGATTACGTGTTTGCCACAGATGAGTCACTAGGTACGCTGCCGAATCTTCTGGTAGTAGCCGATGGAATGGGTGGACACAAGGCAGGCGATTTTGCGTCAAAATATACGGTGGAAGTTCTGAAAGAAGAACTGAAGCATACATTAAAGGATGGACCGGAAGAGATTTTAAAAGATGCGGCTCAGACAGCGAACCACAAGCTGATCGAGAAAGCAGATGAAGACATTAATCTGGAGGGGATGGGAACCACTCTGGTTGCGGCAACTGTGATCGATCATACACTTTATTTTATAAATGTAGGTGACAGCCGTCTGTATCTTCTGAATAAGGATATCAGGCAGCTTTCCAGAGACCATTCCCTGGTAGAAGAGATGGTTCGTCTGGGAGGAATCAATGAGGAAGAGGCAAGACATCATCCAGATAAGAATATCATTACCAGAGCAATTGGAGTAAAAGAGGATGTAGAGGCGGATTTTTATGAATTCAGCCTCAAAAAGGGAGATATCATCCTGATGTGTTCCGATGGACTCAGTAATATGATAGAGGATGAAGAAATTTTTGCGATAGTTAAAGGGGCAAGAGATATCGTAGAAGCCGGTCAGAATCTGATTGACCGGGCGAATGAGAACGGGGGCAATGACAATATCAGTGTTGTTCTTGCAGAACCGTTTTCTGATGAGGTGAGTATATGGTAAAAGACGGGATTTATTTAAGTGGCCGTTATCAGGTTCTGAGCAAGATCGGAGCCGGTGGAATGGCGGATGTATATAAGGCGAAGGACTGTATGCTGAACAGATATGTCGCAGTGAAAGTCCTGAAAAAAGAATACAGGGAAGATGAAAACTTTGTAAAGAAATTCCGGTCAGAAGCACAGGCAGCAGCAGGGCTTCTGAACCCGAATATTGTCAATGTATATGATGTAGGGGAGGATCGAGGACTCTATTATATGGTCATGGAGCTGGTAGAAGGAATCACTCTGAAAGAATATGTGCATAAAAAAGGAAAGCTTTCTTCCAAGGAAGCGATCAGTATTGCAATTCAGATGTGTACCGGTATTGAGGCAGCTCACAATCATCACATCATACACAGAGATATCAAACCGCAGAATATTATCATTTCCAAAGAAGGAAAGGTAAAGGTTACGGATTTTGGTATTGCAAAGGCGACAACATCGCAGACAGTCAGCACCAGTGCAATGGGATCGGTACACTATGTATCTCCGGAGCAGGCACGGGGTGGCTATTGTGATGAGAAGAGTGATATCTATTCTGCAGGTATCACCATGTATGAGATGGTGACCGGAAGGGTTCCTTTCGATGGCGATTCTACTGTTTCGGTTGCAATGAAGCATTTACAGGAGAATATTACCCCGCCTTCTGAGTATACACCGGATTTATATCCGGCGCTGGAGAAGATTATTCTCAAGTGTACACAGAAGAGCGCGGAAAGACGTTACCAGAGTGCCGGAGAACTGATCCAGGATCTGAAGAGGGCGTTGGTCGATCCGAGTGGCGAATTTGTAGATATGGTTCCGATCCGGAGTATGGGAGATACGGTGATGATCTCGCCGGAGCGGATGGCACGTATGAAAAAGCGTCAGGGCGATGGTTATGATGACGAAGAGTATGATGATGGCTATGACGATGAAGAATATGACGAAAATGATGACTATGATGAGGATGACGAAGAGGATAATTATAACGGGGGCAGACGCGGTAACAGTAAAAATGGCGTAGATCCGAAGATGAACAAGATGATGAAGATCCTCATGGTTGCAGTTGCAGTGATCGTTGCATTTGCACTGATTTTCCTGATCGGCAAAGCAGCAGGCGTGTTTGGTAAGCGTTCAGACAGTCAGATTTCAGTTTCCAATGAGATTGAAGTGCCAAATCTGGTCGGACAGCCGCAGAATGTTGCAGAGACGATGTGCGAAAAGAAGCAGCTGAAGCTGGAAGTAGAATCCGAGAAAGCATCAGATAAGGCAGCAGGTACGATTGTTGAGCAGAAGACAAAAGCAGGAAAGAAAGTCAAGAAAAATACGGTGATCAAGGTTGTAATAAGTTCAGGACCGGAAAAGATCACGATCCAGAGTGTAGAGGGAATGGATGAAGATGCAGCCAAGAAAGCACTGATCAAACAGGGCTTTACGAGCAAGAACATTACTGTTACCAGTGAATACAGCAGTGATGTTGAAAGTGGAAAAGCAACAAGGACTGATCCGGCAGAGGGAACAGAGGTATCTGCTGACTCTAAAATCACACTGTACATCAGTAAAGGTGAAAAACAGCCGGATAAGGTATCAGTTCCGCCAATTGTGGGAATGTATGTAAATGATGCGGTATCTACACTGAACGCAAACAGACTGTCCGATGGCGGAACGAGCAGTGAAGAATATTCGGATGATTATGCAGAAGGTATGATTATTCGTCAGAGCAAAGATGCCGGAACGAAGGTGAATGAAGGAACAAGTATAAGTTATGTTGTCAGCAAAGGACCAAAGCCTGCAGATCAGGTGAAGGTACCAACTCTGACAGGAAAGACACTAGGAGATGCAATTTCAGCACTGAATGCCAGAAATCTGACTTATACAGAAGTTGATATTGACAGTGCAGAACCATCTGGAAAAGTTGTAAAAGTTGATCCGGGAGAAGGTACATCGGTAGATGTAGGAACTGCGATCACACTGTATGTAAGCAATGGCTCACAGGCAAGCAGTGGATCCGACAGTAACAATTCGGGCAGCAATAATTCCGGTAACAACTCAAATAACGGCAACAATACAGGAAATTAAAAGGACTGTTTTATGCAGGGAAGAATTATAAAAGGGATTGCAGGATTCTACTACGTTTATGACGTAGTAGAATCTGTCATTTATGAATGTAAAGCAAAAGGAATTTTCCGTAAGGAGAAGATTAAACCACTGGTCGGAGATCTGGTAGAATATGAGATCTTAGATGCAGAAGAGAAGACCGGTAATATCATCCGGATCCTTCCAAGGAAGAATGAACTGATCAGACCGGCAGTGGCAAATATTGATCAGGCACTGGTTGTATTTGCAGTGAAGAAGCCGGATCCGCATTTTAATCTGCTGGACAGGTTTCTGGTTATGATGGAGCGGCAGGAGATTCCGGTTATTATCTGTTTCAACAAGAAGGATATTGCAGATGAGCCGGAAATCGAGTCTCTGGAGAAGACTTATGAGGCTTGTGGGTACCGTGTGATCTTTGCAAGTGCCAGAGAAGGAGAAAATATTCTGGAGATTAAAGAGGCACTAAAAGGAAAGACAACAACTGTTGCCGGACCTTCAGGAGTTGGAAAATCCTCTCTGATCAACTGTCTTCAGGAAAATGTCAATATGGAGACCGGAAGTATCAGCAGAAAGATCGAGCGGGGAAAACATACTACCCGCCATTCAGAACTGATCCCGATCGACGAGGATTCCTATATCATGGATACACCGGGATTTTCGTCACTGTATACCAATGATTTTGGCAAGGAAGAATTGAAATATTATTTTCCGGAGTTTGATCAGTATCAGGGAGGCTGCAGGTTTCAGGGGTGTAATCACATCAGTGAACCGGGGTGTCTGGTAAAAGAGGCTCTGGAAGAGGGAAAAGTGCATCCGGTGCGGTATGAAGATTATTGTGAGATGTATCGGGAACTAGAACAGAAGGAAAAAAGGAGGTACTAAAATGGAATATAAATTATCACCATCTATTTTATCGGCAGATTTTTGTAATCTGGAAGAAGGTATTCGCCAGACAGAGGAAAATGGAGCGGTATATTTACATTTTGATGTGATGGATGGCGTGTTCGTACCGAGTATTTCTTTTGGAATGCCTGTGCTTGCATCAATCAAACCGGCGGTAAAGCAGGTGATAGATACGCATCTGATGATCACGGAACCAATCCGTTATGTGGAAGCATTTGCAGAGGCAGGAGCGGATATTCTTACTGTACATTATGAAGCATGTAAGGATATACGTGCGACTCTGGACAAGATCAAAGCGTGTGGCATGAAGACAGGACTGGCAATTTCACCGGATACACCGGTGGAGGTCCTGAAGGAATTCCTTGGTGAAGTGGATATGTTCCTTGTGATGACAGTCCATCCGGGATTTGGCGGACAAAAGCTGATTTCTGAGACGCTGGATAAGGTCAGAACACTTAGGGCAATGCTGAATGAACGTGGACTTGAGACTGATATCCAGGTTGACGGAGGAATTTATGCATTCAATGTGAAAGAAGCACTGGATGCGGGAGCAAATGTGATTGTTGCGGGATCAGCTGTATTCAAAGGGAATGCAGGAGAAAACACAAGAGAATTGATGGAGATTTTAAAGAATTATGAGTAAGACAGTCATTATCAGTGGGGGAATGCTTGACGAGGGATTTGCAGAGAAGGTTCTTGAAGCAAATCCGGAGGCTTATATTATCGCAGTAGATAAGGGGCTTGAGTATCTGTATAACCATAAGATTGAGCCTCAGTATATTGTTGGGGATTTTGACAGTATTGATCCAAAGGTGATTGATTACTATCGCAAGGAGACGAATATTCCGATCCGGGAATATAATCCGGTTAAGGATGCGACGGATACAGAGATTGCTCTTCGGCTGGGAATTACACTGGGAAGCAAAGAGATGATCCTTCTTGGGGCAACCGGTGGAAGAATCGATCATTTGTGGGCGAATGTCCAGACACTTAGTGTGGCATGTGATGCCGGAGTAAATGCCTGCATTCTGGATGAGAAAAATAAAATCTGGGTAACGAATAAATCCTGTGTGCTGAAAAAGTCAGAAGCATACGGACCATATCTTTCTGTATTTTCTTTGGAAGGCGAGATTTATGATTTCAGTTTGGAGGGTACGAAATGGCCGCTCAATCATCATGATCTGATGCCGTGCGACAGTCTGACGGTGAGCAACCAGTTTGTGGATGATGAAGTGAAGATCAGTTTTGTAAATGGTCGGATTGTTATTATGGAAACGAAAGACTGATAAGAGATGTATAAGAAGAGAAAAGCCAGATATCACTCGAAAATGATATCTGGTTTTTTTGCGTAAAAGGTACTAGGTGTCTGAGATGAGTACTTTTTTGATTATAAAGCCGGATTTTGAAAAAAATCACGAATCTGAAAAAGGGTTGGACACAATCCGGCAACATGCTGCAGGGAGTGCATCCTCTTTTGGAGGGGAAACTGGATTTATGATATTGTGGATTTTAGAACTTGTTTCTTATCTTTCGGTACTCTCTTGGGGAATATCCTTTCAGCTTGTGGAAAAGCCGGCTGAAATAAAGCTGATTATCATACCCGACGATTTTAGAAATTTCATTGATGGAATAGGTTGTTGTTTCAAGTAACATCTGGGCATTGTTAATTCGGATTCCCACAATAAACTGCATTGGTGTAGAACCTGTGTATTTTTTGAAGCAAATATGTTTTATCCAGACTCTTTTCCAAAACATTCCATAGAAACTTTAATCAATCTCTTAACGATGTAAGGCTGAACTATGCATGCCAGCGTTTGGAAAATACGAGTGATTCTATTACAAACATTTGTCTGGATAGTGGATTTGAAAGTCAGAGAACATTTAACCGAGTATTTAAAGAAAGATATAAAATATCACCGAGTGACTACCGGAGTACATGTCTGAAAGATATGTTGTCATAACATATAGATTAATAAATTCAATAAAAATCTGATTATCAGTCTGAAATAAGTATCTCTGGGTGGTATTTATAATATGGGGTAGTGGTTAATTATTATGTCATATGCTTCTAAATGTAATGTTTTGAGGGGAGACATGAGCAATAGGAGAAGTGGTATTTGCATCAATGGATCCAACAAAAAGAATTAAACAATAAGAATGAACAAAGTGTTGTAATCATCATACTGGTTGCAACACTTTGTTTTCGACATTTTTTGAGAATTGTGGGATACCACATATCCGGTCACCGCCATGCTCCGATTTGATTTCTATACCAAAAATCAGATCGGAGGAAAGATAATGGCTTATAACAAAACAAGTGAAGAACGAAAACGGCAAGCGAAAAAATTATATTTTTTATTCATATGATCCGATGATTTATGTTTCGGATGCTCATCCGATAGAAGTGATAGAAGATTAGAAAAAGATTGACAAGTTACCAATTGGTTACTACAATATAAGTAACCGAATGGTAACTACCAAGGGGCATGGACAATTTTTGCATTCATATTACTTTTTAATATATGGATTTTAACAAAAAAGATAAATCCAACATATGCTGTAGCATTTAAGGAAAAATGAAAATATAAGGAGAAGATATGGAATCAGATATCATTAAAATCAGCCACTTGAATAAAAGCTTTGGTGAAGTAAAAGCGGTAAATGATTTGAGCTTTCGTGTGAAAAAAGGAGAATTGTTTGCATTTCTAGGAGTAAACGGTGCAGGGAAAAGTACAACCATTTCTATTCTTTGTGGACTGCTGAAAAAAGACAGTGGAACGGTTCAGGTAAACGGAATAGAAACTGACAAAGCCGGCGCACAGATAAAAAGGATGCTTGGTGTTGTATTTCAGGATAGCGTACTTGATAAACCACTTACGGTGAAAGAGAACCTAATGAGCAGAGCTGCTTTGTACGGCATTACAGGAAATGCCTTTGATAAGAGATTACAGGAGCTGGTCGAGATTTTGGATTTTGACGAGTTTTTAAACAGACCTGTAGGTAAGCTGTCGGGAGGGCAGAGAAGGAGGATTGATATTGCCCGTGCATTATTGCACAGACCGGAAATTTTGATTCTTGACGAGCCTACAACAGGGCTTGATCCACAGACAAGGCAATTAATCTGGAATGTTATCGAGAAGCTTCAGAAAAATGAAAATATGACAGTATTTCTAACCACCCATTATATGGAAGAGGCTGCTAATGCCGGGTATGTTGTGATTCTCGACAAAGGAAGTATCGCAGCGGAAGGTACACCGTTTGAACTTAAAAATGATTATGTACAGGATATAGTATCTGTTTATGGTGTTTCCGAAGATGAAATAAAGTCATTGAACAGAGAATATAAAAAAATACGTGACGGATATCAGATAAAAGTAAGAAATACGAAGGAAGCTACGGAGCTTATTGTAGAACATCAGGACCTATTCAGGGATTATGAAGTAGTAAAAGGCGGAATGGATGATGTATTTCTTGCAGTCACAGGGAAAAAGCTAGGAGGTGAGCATTGATGAGAACAGTATTGGCATTAATGAACAGGAACAGGAAACTGTTTTTTAAAGATAAAGGTATGTTGTTTACATCAATGATCACCCCCGTCATTCTGATTGTTCTGTATGCTACGTTTCTTGCAAAAGTTTTCAGAGATTCTTTTACAGCAGCGATTCCGGATATGATCACGATTTCGGATAAGCTCATTAATGGAACCGTGGCAGCACAACTGACAGCATCACTTATGGCAGTGAGCTGTATCACTGTAACATTTTGTGTGAATCTGACTATGGTGCAGGACAAGGCAAATGGAACCAGGAAGGATTTTAATGTTTCGCCTGTCAGCAAGGGAAAAATATATTTGGGATATTTTCTGTCAACAGTAGCTAATTCATTGATGGTCAATGCACTTGCGTTTGTATTATGTCTGGGATATCTGCTTAAAATGGGATGGTATCTGAATGCAGTAGATGTATTATGGGTTTTATTTGATATGATATTGCTCGTCCTGTTTGGAAGTACGCTTTCAAGTATCATTAGCTTTCCGTTGACAACACAGGGACAGCTTTCGGCTGTAGGTACAATTGTCAGCGCAGGATATGGTTTTATATGTGGTGCTTATATGCCGATTTCAAATTTTGGATCAGGTCTTCAGAAGGCACTGTCTTATCTCCCGAGTACATATGCCACTTCATTGATTAAGAATCATATGCTTCACGGAGTATTCATGGAGATGGAGAGAAAACATTATCCGGATGAAATGGTTGAAGCGATAAGAGCCACTCTTGATTGCAATCCGGTATTTCATGGAAATGTGGTAGGTGTAAATCAGATGATCGGTATTATGATGGGAAGTATAGCTGTATTCGGAATTATTTATTATTTTGTTACATTGCTGCCAGATGGTGAAGGCGGACGATAGAAAATATTATTTTCGGCAGATAGACAAAGCCTTTTTCATTTCACCAATCGTTGATATGGAAAAAAACACTAATTTATAATTTACTTGACAAGTTACCAAAAGGTAACTTAATAACAGATTTAAATTAGGAGATAGACATGGAAAGCAAAGAAAAGAACACAAAGGAAAAAATATTGGAAGAAGCTTTGAAGTTATTTGCACAGAGTGGATATATAGGAACATCCATGAATGATATTGCTTCAAAACTTGGAGTAACCAAGGCTGCATTGTATAAGCATTATAAAAGCAAGCAGGAGATATTGGACAGTATTATTGAAAAAATGAATGAATTGGATATTGAGAGAGTAAAGCAGTATGAAATGCCGGAGGGTGAGCTGGAAAAGGTTACAGCCGAGTATAAAGAAACGGCATTTGATAAGATTAAGCAGTTCACAAAGGTGCAGTTTCTTCATTGGACGGAGGAAGAATTTTCAAGCTGTTTTCGTAAGATGTTGGCATTGGAACAGTACAGGGAGCCACAGATGGCACAGCTATATCAGAATTATCTTGCAAGCGGACCATTAACTTATATGGAAGCTTTGTTTTCAGGAATGCTGGGCAAAGAAGGAAAAGCCAGACAGACAGCACTTGATTTTTATGGACCTATTTTTTTGCTTTATAGCATATATGATGGAGCAGAAGACAAAAGTCAAGTGATAAAGTTACTGGAAGAGCATATGGATCATTTCTTACAGGAAATGCAGATAAGTTGAAAGGGTGAAACGATTTGAACGATGAATCAGAGCGTCAGGAATGGATTGTAGCGTTACAGTTTTGCACTGCGTCGTTTATATGGAGGAGGAAAAAAGGATGAAACTTATTGCACCAATAGCAAAGTCACAGCATATGCGTGAGATATGGTTTCATGTGATGTCTGGTGGAGTGATGCTAAAGATTGTAGTTATGGAGATCGCAAGAATTACACAGATGTTTTAGTAGAAAACATATTGACTTTGTGAATGAAATTGGGTAATATATGCACATAGAACAAAAACTTTCGAGGTTTTTATCAGAAATGGTGCTTGCACCAAGTCTGGGTTTGAAAAAAGTCCGTTACAATATGCAGAGGTGTTATGTATATTGTAATGGGCTTTTTTTGTATTATATTCTAGAAAAATCAGGAGGTGTGTATGGTAATAGGAATTATAGAAGATGACAATTTGTTGAGAAAAGCTTTGGAGACATCTTTGCAAAATCAAGGTTATACAACGATTCTTGCTGGTTCAAGAAAAGAAGCAATTAAAAATATAGATAGATCTGTAGATTTGTTGATCGTAGATATTGGATTACCGGATGGAGATGGAATAAGTCTATATCAAGAGCTTCAAAAAAATGGAAGAATCCCAGCAATTTTTTTAACTGCAAAAGATGATGAAAAAGATATGTTAAAAGCATTTGATATAGGAGCAGATGATTATGTGGTGAAACCATTTTCAATAAAAGTATTGTTAAAACGTATTGAAGTTGTTTTGAAGAGAAAGTCAAATGAAAATACTTTTATGTGCGGACAAGTCATTTTGTATTCTGATAGAAAACAGGTTTTTGTTGGAGAGACGGAAATATTTTTGACGGTCAAAGAGTATCAGCTTTTAGAATATCTTATTATGAATCAGAATCAGGTTCTTACAAAAGAGATGATAATGGAAAATATATGGGGGATTGATAGTGAATTTATTGATTCCAATACAATAAGCGTCATGATCAGCAGATTGAAAAAGAAACTAAATGATTCATCGAATGTTATCAGTAATGTATTTGGAATGGGATATAGAATGGGTGAGTAGCATGGCTGTAGTAATTTTCACAGTACTTTTAGTAGGTTTCATACTTGGAGGAAGCACTGTATATTTAGTTGAAAATCATTTTAGAACAAAGGAAATGAACAAAATATATAAACTGACCGAATCTTTAATAAATGGCAATGACTTAGATGATTCTGATATAGGGAAGGAAACGCTTTATTCTAAAACAGCCAATCAGTTAATCCGTTTACAGGAAATGTTAGAAGGAAGAAGAAAAGAGGCCGAAAAAAGTCGATATGAGATACAAAAATTGATTTCTGAGATTGCGCATCAACTACGGACACCGCTGTCAAATATAAAAAATTATACAGAATTGCTGCAAGAATCATTGAATGAAACGCAAGAAGTATTGAATGCAGAATACATGAAAGACTTGCGAGCGAGTGAAGAACAATTATGTTTTTTAGTGGAGAGCTTTATAAAAACTGCTCGATTAGAGCAAGGAATCATACAAGTTCACATGCAAAAAGAAAATCTTGTCGAAACAATTCTAAATGCATTAGGGCAAATACAAAAAAAGGCAGAAGATAAAGGTATTTTTTTTCATGTAGAATTGCCAGAGAAAATCATTTGCGAACATGATAAAAACTGGATGTGTGAGGCGTTTTATAATGTATTTGATAATGCAGTCAAATATAGCAAAAGCAACAGTACGATCGATATCACAATGAAACAAACGGAAATGTTTTATAAGATCCAAATAAGAGATTATGGAATCGGGATAAAAGACGGAGAAGAAAACAAAATTTTCCAAAGATTTTATCGAGGCGAACAGGCAAGAGGTCAGGAAGGATGCGGAATTGGTTTGTATCTTTCCAGAGAGATTGTTCTATTGCAAAAAGGAATTATGAAAGCAACACAAATGAAGCCCGGGTTGCTCATAGAAGTGAATCTTCCGGTATAGATATTTCATATGCAGTCTGTAAGAAGTTTGTAAGATGTACCATGTAAAATAGATTATGGCTGATTTAGAGGTAGCATCTGCGAAAGGAGTTTATAGAAAAATGGATATGATCAAAGCCGTGAATCTAAAAAAATATTATACATCCGATACATATGAAGTGCGTGCTTTAGATGGTGTGTCGTTGACTGTGGAGGATGGTGAATTTATAGCAGTTGTCGGTACGTCCGGATGCGGAAAGACAACACTTATGAACATCTTAGGAGGTCTTGATACTCCGGATTTTGGAGGTGTCTGGATCAGAAATACAAGTTTAAAAGATCTTAACAAGGAAGAAAGAACGATATTCAGAAGAAGAAATATCGGATTTGTATTTCAACAATATAATTTGATACCTTCTCTTAGTATACGTGAAAATATTGTCCTCCCAATGAGACTGGATGGCAAGGAAATCGATGTGGATTTTTTCAATGAGATTGTAGAATCGCTTGGATTAAAAGATAAATTAGAACGTTTTCCATCAACACTGTCCGGCGGGCAGCAACAGCGAGTTTCTATAGCGCGGGCATTATTAACGAAACCGGCAATTGTCCTGGCGGATGAACCGACCGGAAATCTGGATTCTGTTACAAGTATGGAAGTCGTAGAATTATTGAAATCCTGTGCCGCCAGATTCCATCAGACGACATTGATCGTGACTCATCAAGAGGAAGTAGCACAGATGGCAGACAGAGTAATACGTATGTCCGATGGAAAAATCTATACAAGAGATTGTAACGATTGTTAGGAGGTATCACTATGTTTCGTAAGAACATTCCAAATAACAATAAAGACATAATCCGATTCCTGGCTAAAAATTTTGCAGGCACAAAAAAGATAAGAAATACGATTTTATTTTGCTCAGTAGTAATCGGTATTGTTGCTATAACCATGGTCTTCGGAATCTCCTTTGGGAAAATACAGGCAGAAGAAATAAGATTAACCAGAGAAAATGGAACTGCTTCTTCGGGCAGAATAGAAGATGGAACAGAAGAACAATATGCAAAATTAAAACAACTGGATTATATAAAACAGGTTGGGAAAAGCATTTTTGTAGGTGAAGCTACAGACATTTCAGAGGATAATGCAAAAACGATATGCAACGTAGTATGGGCTGACTCAGAAAGCTGGAACAATTTTTTGAAGCCTGCATATACCAATGTGATTGGAAGCTACCCACAGAAAAAGGATGAAATTCTATTGTCGGAGCGGGCATTGAAAAAACTTGGTATTTCTGAACCAGACCAGGGAATGGAAATAAACTTAGATGTATACAAAGGTGTGTTCGAACATTCGAAAGAAACATTCAAACTATGTGGCTGGTATACGGACTCTGGAAATGAACTGGCAACCGGATATATTTCACATGACAAAATTAATGAGTTAAACCTGGAAAAGGGTTCCTATACTTTACTTTTCAGTCAGAGCAATCATTTAAGCAGAAGCAAAATAGAAGAAAAATTATATCAGACATTACCGATGAAGAGCGCAGAACAGAAGATATACGTTTCTGATACAGCACAATATACTGCTGTTTCTAAATTATCAGGTGGATATGAGCTGGTGATATTGGGAACGCTAGGTATTTTGTGTGGAATATATTTTCTTGTGCGTAATGTTCTTTGGATATCCATGAGTGAAGATATTCAAAATCTCGGACTGCTTCACACAATTGGAGCTACAGAAAGACAAATCACGAAAATTTACCGGAAGCAAATGAGGTCACTTATGTTAAAAGGTTCTGTCTTGGGAAGCTTGCTCTCTGTAGTGATTTTAGTCTTAATGATACCGGAAATATTAGGGGTTCATTTTTATCAGGAAATGGGAGGAAACACAATACTTTCCTTTTTCAGACCGTGGATTCTTTTGCTTTCTGTTGTATTTGTAAATGGAATTTTGTGGATGGCATCAGAAGAAATTATTAGAAAAATAACGAAGCTGTCTTGTATTGAGAGTGCCACTTATGATGGAAATATGGGTGACAGAAAAGAAAAACATCCTGGAAAACTGGTGTTGAAACGTTCTGAGGCAGGAGAAATGTTTTATATTGCATGGGAAAATATAACACGATATAAAGTACGATTTATAATTACAAGTCTTTCTATATTTTTGGGAGTCCTGTCTTTTATTTTAATGAACGTACTTACAAATGGATGTGATTATAAGTATCTGCTCGAGAAACGTCCTGATTTTTTGCTGGCAGGAGAGTTTAGCGAATTCGGGAAAAGCCAGGGGTGTGGGGAAGAATATAAAACCAGAGAAATCGATGTGGATCCTTTGTTAACACAGGGAGACGGTGTAGAACTGTTGTATGACAATGATTATGATGAATTTGCACCAATTTCTCAAGAGTTAGAGAAAAAACTACACAAGATAGATGGTATCGATTGGGAGAACTCCAATCTGATTGAAGGAGCCTATGTAACTACGGTTATATCTAAGAAGGGAATTCGTCCTTATGACGAGGGGCTTTCGAATCTTACAGATGACAATATGGTGGAAGGATTTAGCTGGGACACTGTACAAGTTATAGATGAAAATCAAATCTTGTCACTTAAGAAATACGTGCAGGATAATCAACTCAATATTGATATGGAATCTTTGGAAGAGGGAAATGGCGTGCTGATCATACATGATCATATGCTGACTCCGGAACAGCAAAAACTTGCAGATGAAGCAATTGGTGAACCGGTATATTTTAAAACTTTGATTTCAAGGGAAGATGCGATTCGTAGAAAAGAACTAAGCAATTTCAAGAGCGAAGAGGAACAAGAGAAAGACGAATTTCCTCAAAAAGAATCAGAAACATTTACCCTATGTGGGTATTTAGACCGGCAGAGCGATAATTTTCCGGAAATACATCAATCCTGGCATGGAGAAGGCAGCTTATATTATTTTATCAGCGAGAAAGGTTTTCAAAAGATACCGACTGAGAAAAAGATATTAACAATGGAATTAACTGCTGATCCGGAAAAAGAACCTTATGTGAAAGCACAGATTGGCGAGCTGATATCTGAGGAAAATAAGAAACGATCCGAAATGACAGAAGTATCAATGGATGAAGGAACCGGCGAAGCAGGAGTTTTTGTCATCTGCAAATCAGATCTGATGCAGCAAAAAGAAACATATATGAGAGGAAATAGAATTCTCTTAGGTGCTGTAAGTATCATATTATTCATTGCGGGATTGACCAATTATTGTAATGTTGTATTTACCGGGATGTACGCACGGAGAAAAGAATTTGATATTATGAAAAGTATTGGGATGACCGATAAGCAAATGAAATTAATGTTCTTTGGAGAAGGCGGTTATTATTTTATGTGTGTGATGGGAATGTTGCTTACTGCAGGAATGGCCACTTTGGTTGGAGTAAAGATTTATATGGAAAATAAATTGTCATATTTTACATTTCATTGGCCGATTCATGTTACGGTAGGTGTAACGTTTTCTTTAGTGCTTATTAATGTTATGGTTACACATTTTATATACAAGAAGAGATAGAAGTGACACGGTGACTATTTATGAACTATGACAGGTCTTGGAATACAGTATTGTCATTTTGACAATTTTGTATTACTTACGAGTAGCAGACTTGATACAAAGAATGAGCGTGTGTATTGCGGATAGAAGTGTATGCTACGCACGTTAAACCATAAGGAAAGGATTTTATGAACAAACAGGAGATGAGATGAAAATGAATATTCACAAAAATAAGATGCTATGGTATAATACAAGGTACTGTATTAGGGTTTCTTATGAGAGAAGCTGAAATATGGGGAAAAATTTAAAAGGCAAAGAACCTGGCAAGGGAATATCCCAAGAAAGTACGGGATTGTATTCAGCCAGATTTGTAGAATTCAGATTCGCAGAAGTAAAGAAAAGAATAAGAGGATTTCAGAAATTTCAACAGAATGGGAAGAATTGATGTTACTGGCCCACTTGCAAAAATAAGTATGCTGAAATCCCTTGAAATTAAAGGATTTATAGGAGGAATATAGAAAAATGAAACTTGGTATCGTAGGATTACCTAATGTGGGAAAAAGTACTTTATTTAATTCACTGACAAAAGCAGGAGCAGAATCAGCCAACTACCCATTCTGTACCATTGATCCAAATGTGGGTGTTGTTACTGTACCGGATGAACGTCTGAATGTGCTTGGTGAGATGTATCACACCAAAAAGATCATCCCAGCAGCGATTGAGTTTGTAGATATCGCAGGTCTTGTAAAAGGTGCATCCAAAGGAGAAGGTCTTGGAAACCAGTTTCTTGCAAATATCCGTGAGGTTGATGCAATTGTTCATGTAGTACGTTGTTTCGAGGACAGCAATATTGTCCATGTAGACGGAAGTATCGATCCGCTGCGTGACATTGAGACGATCAATCTGGAGCTGATCTTTTCAGACCTTGAGATCCTGGAAAGAAGAATTTCCAAAGCAGTCAGAGCAGCAAGAAATGACAAGACGATCGCAAAAGAACTGGCACTGATGGAAAGAATTAAAGCCCATCTGGAAGATGGAAAGATGGCAAAGAGCTTTGATGATATCAATGACGAAGATGAGCAGCAGTGGCTGGAAAGCTATAATCTTCTGACCTACAAACCGGTTATTTTTGCTGCAAATGTGGCAGAAGATGATCTTGCAGATGACGGTGCAAGTAATGCAGGAGTACAGGCAGTCCGTGAGTATGCAAAAAGAGAGGACTGCGAAGTATTCGTTGTATGTGCGGAAATTGAGCAGGAGATCGCGGAACTTGATGATGATGAAAAGAGCATGTTCCTGGAAGAACTGGGACTTAAGGAATCTGGTCTTGAAAAGCTGATCAAGGCAAGTTACAGCCTTCTTGGACTGATCAGTTACCTGACAGCAGGAGAACCGGAAGTCCGTGCATGGACAATCAAAAAAGGAACGAAAGCACCACAGGCAGCAGGAAAGATCCATTCTGATTTTGAAAGAGGATTCATCCGCGCTGAAATCGTATCCTATGATGACTTGATGGCATGTGGCACTTATAACGCTGCAAAAGAAAAAGGTCTGGTAAGACTGGAAGGTAAGGATTATGTTGTACAGGACGGAGATATTATCCTGTTTAGATTTAACGTATAATATTTGTTAAAAAAGTAATTGATAATGTATGGCGAGAGACGGACAGATGTCCGTCTCTTTTATGAAACGAGATAGCTTAACCTTACTACAGTTTGCATAAAATAACCTCTTGAAATGCAGGGTTTGTACGTCAAAAGGAACAATCAGAACAGTAAAATGACTGGACTTTTCATATATGAACAGCTATAATAATATCGAACGAAAGTGTAGAAAAATTTTAACACAAGTAAAAGTTTTGACACAATCTAAGGAGGAACAAAGAAAATGGCAAGATCAATGAAGACCATGGATGGTAACCATGCAGCTGCTCATGCTTCTTATGCTTATACAGAAGTTGCTGCTATTTACCCGATCACACCTTCATCTGTAATGGCTGAAGCCACAGACGAATGGGCAACACAAGGAAGAAAGAATATTTTTGGTCAGACTGTTCAGGTAACAGAAATGCAGTCTGAAGCAGGTGCAGCAGGTACTGTACACGGCTCACTGTCAGCAGGTGCGCTTACTACTACTTACACAGCTTCCCAGGGCTTACTTCTTATGATTCCTAACTTATATAAAATTGCTGGTGAACAGCTTCCGGGTGTATTCAACGTATCTGCCCGTGCAGTAGCTTCACACGCTCTTAATATTTTTGGTGATCATTCAGATGTTTACGCCTGTCGTCAGACTGGATGCGCAATGCTCTGTGAATCCAGCGTACAGGAAGTTATGGACCTGACACCGGTTGCACACTGTGCAGCACTGAAAGGTAAGATTCCATTCATTAACTTCTTCGATGGTTTCCGTACATCACACGAAATCCAGAAGATCGAAACATGGGATTACGAAGATCTGGAAGATCTCGTAGACAAGGATGCAATCAAGGAATTCCGTGCACATGCACTGAACCCGAACCATCCATGTGAAAGAGGATCAGCTCAGAACCCGGATACATTCTTCCAGGCTCGTGAAGCATGTAACCCATACTACGATGCTATGCCGGCAATCGTACAGGAATACATGGACAAAGTTAACGCTAAGATCGGAACAAACTACAAACTGTTCAACTACCATGGTGCAGAGGACGCTGAAAGCGTAATCATCGCTATGGGATCTGTTTGCGACACAATCGATGAAACAATCGATTACTTACTTGCTCAGGGCAAGAAGGTTGGTGTTGTTAAAGTTCGCCTTTACAGACCATTCTGCGCACAGGCACTTGTAGATGCAATTCCGGATTCCGTTAAGTACATTAACGTTCTTGACAGAACAAAAGAACCAGGATCTCTTGGAGAACCTCTGTACCTTGACGTTGTTGCAGCTCTTAAAGGAACAAAATTCGATGCTGTTAAGATCAACTCAGGACGTTACGGACTTGGTTCTAAAGATACAACACCGGCTCAGGTTGTTGCTGTATTTGAAAATGAAGCAAAAGCTAAATTCACAATCGGTATCGTTGATGATGTAACAGGACTTTCTCTTGAAGTAGGTGCTCCACTGGTTACAACACCGGAAGGAACAATCAACTGTAAGTTCTGGGGACTTGGAGCTGACGGAACAGTCGGAGCTAACAAGAACTCTATCAAGATCATCGGTGATAACACAGATATGTATGCACAGGCTTACTTTGATTATGACTCAAAGAAATCCGGTGGTGTTACAATGTCTCACCTCCGTTTCGGTAAGAAACCAATTAAATCTACTTACCTGATTCACAAAGCAAACTTTGTTGCATGCCATAACCCGTCATATATCAACAAATACAACATGGTTCAGGAACTTGTAGATGGTGGTACATTCCTTCTTAACTGCCCATGGACAGTAGAAGAACTGGACAAACATCTTCCAGGACAGGTAAAAGCATTCATCGCTAACCATGACATCAAATTCTACACAATCGATGGTATCAAGATTGGTAAAGAAATCGGACTTGGCGGACGTATCAATACAGTTCTTCAGTCTGCATTCTTCAAACTGGCTAACATCATTCCGGAAGAAGAAGCTATCGACCTTATGAAGAAAGCTGCAAAAGCTACATACGGCAAGAAGGGTGATAAGATCGTACAGATGAACTACGATGCTATCGATGCCGGAGCTAAACAGGTTAACGCTGTTGAAGTACCGGAAAGCTGGAAGAACTGCGAAGACGAAGGTCTGTTCACACCAGAAGTTAAGGGTGGAAGAGAAGATGCAGTAGCATTCGTTAAGAACATCCAGTCTAAAGTTAATGCTCAGGAAGGTAACACACTGCCTGTATCTGCATTCAAAGACTATGTAGATGGATCTACACCGTCAGGAACAGCTGCATACGAAAAACGTGGTATCGCTGTAGATATCCCGATCTGGCAGTCAGAGACATGTATCCAGTGTAACCGTTGTGCATATGTATGTCCGCACGCTGCAATCCGTCCGGTAGCTCTTACAGAAGAAGAACTTGCAAAAGCACCAGAAGGACTGAAAGCAATCGACATGATCGGTATGCCGGGAATGAAGTTCACAATGACTGTATCAGCTTATGACTGTACAGGATGTGGTTCTTGTGCAAATGTCTGCCCAGGTAAGAAGGGTGAAAAAGCTCTTGTTATGGGTAACATGGAAGAGAACGCAGGAGAACAGGTATACTTTGACTTTGGTACAGAAATCGAAGTAAAACCAGAAGTTGTTGCTAAATTTAAAGAAAATACAGTAAAAGGATCTCAGTTCAAACAGCCACTGCTTGAGTTCTCAGGAGCTTGTGCTGGATGTGGAGAGACTCCATACGCTAAACTTATCACACAGTTATTCGGTGACAGAATGTACATCGCTAATGCAACAGGTTGCTCATCTATCTGGGGTAACTCATCACCGTCTACACCTTACACAGTAAACTCTAAGGGACAGGGACCGGCTTGGTCTAACTCACTGTTCGAAGATGCTGCTGAGTTCGGTTATGGTATGTTACTTGCTCAGAAAGCAATCAGAGAAGGTCTGAAAGCGAAAGTAGAAGAAGTTGCTGCATCAGATAAAGCCAGCGAAGAAGCAAAAGCTGCTTGCAACGAATGGCTTGAAACATACGGATGCGGAGCTACTAACGGAACAGCTACAGACAAACTTGTTGCTGCATTAGAAGGATGCGAGTGCCCGACATGCAAAGATATCGTAGAAAAGAAAGACTTCCTTGCTAAGAAATCCCAGTGGATCTTCGGTGGTGACGGATGGGCTTACGATATCGGATTCGGTGGTGTTGACCACGTACTTGCAAGTGGAAAAGACATCAACGTAATGGTATTCGATACAGAAGTTTACTCTAATACAGGTGGACAGTCTTCTAAGTCTACTAAGACTGGTGCTATCGCTCAGTTCGCAGCAGGCGGAAAAGAAACTAAGAAGAAAGACCTTGCTTCTATCGCAATGAGCTACGGTTACGTATACGTTGCACAGATCGCTATGGGTGCTGACTTCAACCAGACTGTAAAAGCTATCGCAGAAGCTGAAGCATATCCGGGACCATCCCTGATCATCGCTTACGCTCCATGTATCAACCATGGTATCAAGAAAGGTATGAGCAAAGCTCAGACAGAAGAACAGCTTGCAGTTGAATGTGGATACTGGAACAACTTCCGTTTCAATCCAGAAGCAGAAGGATCTAAGTTCACTCTTGACAGCAAGGCACCAGATCTTGCCGGATACGAAGAATTCCTTAACGGTGAAGTTCGTTACAACGCTCTTGCCAGATTCAATCCTGAAAAGGCTAAAGTTCTGTTTGCTAAGAACGAAGAAGAAGCAAAAGCTAGATATGCATATCTGCAGAAACTCGTTACACTGTACGGTTCTGAAGAATAAGATTGACTTTAATGAGGAGTCAGGGACGAAAGTCTCTGGCTCCTTTTTGGTTTTGGGGATTCAAAAGGGGACGCGTACACAAAAGAACTTGCGCTGCACACCGCCTGCAAATGTGTTGTAGGTCCACAGAATGTCAAAGACTATCTTGCATTTGACAAGGTACTCGCATGCGGCGGAACCTGGATGGTAAAGGATGCTCTGATAAATGGCGGAGAATTTGAAAAGATCAAAGAAATGACAAAAGAAGCGGTAGATATTGTAAAATAGAAATTATCTCTTGCAAAAATGAAAATTTTGTAGTATGGTTGATAAAGAAAATGATGAATATTCAGCTTGATAGAGGCGCGGGATTTATCAGTACCTTCTGAAAGATGCGGCAGGGAAGCCGACAGAAGAGAAAGGAAATACCGCCGAAGGAGCCGGAACCCCAACCCCGGTTTCTGGGACGATGCAGAAGATGCAGCGTACTGTCACACACGTGGAGCGCTATCGGAAGAACATTTAAGGAAGACTTTACATGCCATGAATGCGTTTTGCCGGTGCAAGCGTTATTCATGGCATTTTTATGTTTTAAAACAGGAGGTATTTTAATTGAGAGAAAAAATGAGAAAGTTAAGCAGTCTGCTCGCAGCTGTAATGATCTGCGTAATGGCAAGTCCCCTTGTCACCTTTGCAGCAGACGCGGAGGAGTATGTACCGAAGATGTACGCCAGCATCTGGTCACTGGTTCCACCGGTGGTTGCGATTGCACTGGCACTGATCACAAAAGAAGTGTACAGCTCATTATTTGTAGGAATTTTAGTAGGTGGAATATTCTATTCCGGATTTTCCTTTGAAGGAACCATCACCCATATTTTTCAGGAAGGGATCGTAGCTGTTCTTTCTGACAGCTATAATGTGGGAATCCTGATCTTCCTGGTTATCTTAGGAACCATGGTCTGCCTGATGAATAAGGCAGGAGGATCTGCCGCATTTGGTGAATGGGCAAGTACCCATATCAAGAGCCGTGTAGGTGCACAGCTGGCAACAATCATTCTTGGTGTGCTGATCTTTATCGATGACTATTTTAACTGTCTGACAGTCGGAAGCGTGATGCGTCCGGTAACGGATGCGCAGAATGTTTCCAGAGCAAAGCTTGCGTATCTGATCGATGCGACAGCAGCTCCGGTATGTATCATTGCACCGATTTCATCCTGGGCAGCAGCCGTTACGGGTTTTGTAGAAGGTGAAGATGGATTTTCAATATTTATCCGTGCAATTCCATATAACTTCTATGCAATCCTTACCATCCTGATGATGATCGCAATGGTTGTGATGAAGGTTGAGTATGGTCCGATGAAGGTTCATGAAGATAATGCGAAAAAAGGTGATATTTACACCACACCGGACAGACCGTATGCAAATACGGAGGAAGAGGCAGTGGATAACTGTAAAGGAAAAGTAATGGATCTTCTGATCCCGATCATTTCACTGATCATCTGCTGTGTGATCGGAATGATCTACACCGGTGGGTTCTTTGACGGAGTTGGTTTTGTAGAAGCATTTTCTGGAAGTGATGCTTCCCAGGGACTGGTGTATGGAAGCTTCTTTGCTTTTGTGATCACAATCGTGCTGTATCTGGTAAGACGTGTGCTGAAATTCGATGAGTGTATGGCATGTCTCCCGGACGGATTTAAGGCGATGGTTCCGGCAATCCTGATTCTTGTTTTTGCATGGACGCTGAAATCTATGACCGACAGTCTTGGAGCGGCAGAATATGTAGCAGGCATTGTAGCCGGAAGTGCGGAAGGTATGGTAAATCTTCTTCCGGCAATCATCTTCCTTGTGGGATGCTTTCTTGCATTTGCAACCGGTACAAGTTGGGGAACATTCGGAATCCTGATCCCGATCGTGGTACATGCATTTGAAGGAAAGAATGAGACGATGATGATCATTGCTATCTCCGCATGTATGGCCGGAGCAGTTTGTGGTGACCACTGTTCACCGATTTCGGATACAACGATCATGGCATCTGCTGGTGCACAGTGCAATCATATTAATCATGTCAATACACAGCTTCCATATGCGGCAAGCTGCGCGGCGATTTCGTTTATCACTTATATTATTGCCGGATTCGTACAGAGTGCATGGATCGCACTTCCGGCAGGAATCATCATGATGCTTGTCTTTGTGACATTCATGAAATTTTCACAGAAAGAGCAGACAACAGCTTTTTCACAGAAGAAAGAAGCATAACAGAGAAAATGAGGAATGGCTTTCGTAGCTGTTCCTTATTTTATTTACGCGAGCAACGAATCAAAGTCCGTGCTTGCACGAGACCTTGGCGACTGCCGCGATAACTTGAGAAACTCGCGGAGCGTGTTTCTAATAGTTGACGGAAAAATCATAAAGAACTGGGAAGGTACATCGGATTATGGAAAACATTTCCCACCAAGACCTTGTATCAAATCAAAGAAATGTGTACAATGTTATTTATGAGACTAACTACAGAACTTGGAGGAAATCATATATGGATTTAACAAAGCTTACAGCATATGAGATCATTGAGCACAGACCTCTTCCGGATCTGAAATCGGAAGGAGCGCTTTTAAGACATAAAAAGAGCGGTGCGAGGGTGCTTCTGATCTCCAATGATGATGAAAATAAAGTATTTAATATCGGATTCCGCACACCGACCACGAACAGTACCGGAGTGCCACATATCATGGAACATACTGTTCTGTGTGGCTCGGAAAAGTTTCCGACCAAGGATCCGTTTGTGGAACTGGTAAAAGGATCTTTGAACACCTTTTTGAATGCGATGACTTATCCGGACAAGACCGTATATCCGGTTGCAAGCTGTAATGAAAAGGATTTTCAGAATCTGATGGACGTGTATATGGACGCAGTCCTGCATCCGAATATTTACAAACACGAAGAGATTTTCCGGCAGGAGGGCTGGAACTATCATCTGGAGGAAGCAGACGGGGAGCTTTCTTATAACGGAGTTGTTTATAATGAGATGAAGGGGGCTTTTTCTTCACCGGATGGTGTTCTGGACCGTATGATCCTGAATTCTCTGTTCCCGGATACGACTTATGCAAATGAGTCCGGCGGAGATCCGGATGTGATTCCGGAACTGACTTATGAAGAATATCTGAATTTCCATAGAACCTATTATCATCCGTCCAACAGTTATATTTACCTCTATGGCAATATGGATATGGAAGAGAAATTAAACTGGCTGGATCAGGAATATCTGTCTGCTTACGATAAAAAAGAAGTAGATTCCGAGATCCATCTGCAGAAGCCGTTTGAAAAAATGCATGATATCACAAAGCCGTATTCGATCGCAAGTAATGAATCGACAGAAGATAATACCTATCTTTCCTACAATAAGATCATTGGGACTTCTCTGGATGAAAAGCTGTATCTGGCATTCCAGATCCTGGATTATGCACTGCTTTCTGCTCCGGGAGCACCGATCACAAAAGCACTTCTGGAAGCAGGAATCGGAAAAGACATCAGCGGATCTTATGACAGCAGCACCTATCAGCCGATTTTCTCGATCGTGGCAAAGAATGCGAATGAAGAGCAGAAGGCAGAATTTGTAAAAGTGATCGAAGATACATTAAAAGGTATTGTAGAAAACGGAATGGACAAAAAGGCACTGGAAGCGGGAATCAATTACCATGAATTCCGTTACCGTGAAGCAGACTTCGGAGGCTATCCGAAGGGACTGATGTACGGTCTGCAGATATTTGACAGCTGGCTTTATGATGAAACAAAGCCGTTTATCCATGTGGAGGCGCTGGGCACCTTTGCATTCTTAAAAGAGCAGATCAGTACCGGGTATTTTGAAAAGCTGATTCAGACATACCTTTTGGATAATCAGCATGGAGCACTGGTTACGATCGTGCCGGAACCGGGACGTACAGCCAGACTGGATGCAGAATTAAAAGAAAAACTGCAGGCATACAAAGAAAGCCTTAGCAGGGAAGAAATCGAAAAGCTGGTTACAGATACGAAGCATTTACAGGAGTATCAGGAAGAACCGTCAAGTCAGGAGGATTTGGAGAAGATTCCGATGCTGACAAGGGAGGATATTTCCAGAGAGATCGCACCGATTTACAATGAAGAGATGAAGATTGCAGATATCCCGACTGTCTTCCATGAGATTGAAACGAACGGAATCGGTTATCTGGATCTGATGTTTGACCTTTCCGATGTGCCGGAGAAAGATCTCCCGATGGTAGGACTTCTGCAGGCAGTTCTCGGAATCATTGACACCGAGCATTATGAATATGGAGAACTTTTCAACGAGATCAACAGACATACCGGAGGAATCGGAACTTCACTGGAGCTTTATCCGGATGTGACGAAGGTCAAAGAAAAAGAATTCAGGGCAACTTTTGAAATCAAGGCAAAAGCGCTTTACGGACAGATTCCATTTGCCATCCGTATGATGAAAGAGATCCTGACAGCTTCGAAGCTGGACGATGAAAAACGTCTGAAAGAAATCCTTTCTATGACAAAGACCAGATTGCAGGATCGTTTCCTGTCTGCAGGACATTCTGCAGCAGCACTCCGGGCAATGTCTTATAAGTCACCGATTTCAAAATTCAAAGATACGACGAATGGAATCGGATATTATCAGAACATCCGTGAGATGGAA
Organism: Coprococcus sp. AF102-57; assembly: GCF_027686195.1. Classification (NCBI taxonomy): domain Bacteria; kingdom Bacillati; phylum Bacillota; class Clostridia; order Lachnospirales; family Lachnospiraceae; genus Coprococcus; species Coprococcus sp. AF102-57. Next base: position 96,563 of record NZ_JAQCSY010000008.1, read on the forward strand.
GAACATTTCGAGGAGAAGAAGGAAGAGATTACAAATGGATTAAAAGCTTTATCTGAACTGCTTTTTAGAAAAGGCAATATGATGATCAGTTACACAGCCTCAAGAGAGGGACTTGCCGTTTTGGAAGAGGAGATCGGAAGCTTAAAAGAAGTCCTTTATCCGGAGAGGATGCCACAGAGCCGGTGCATCCTGCACTGTGAGAAGAAGAATGAAGGCTTTAAGACTTCTTCAAAAGTACAGTTTGCGGCAAAGGCAGGCAACTTTATTGATGCAGGAGAAGAATATAACGGGGCACTGCAGATCCTGAAAGTGATCATGAGTTATGAGTATCTCTGGATCAATATCCGCGTAAAAGGTGGTGCGTATGGCTGCATGAGTAACTTCAACCGCATTGGTGAGGGCTATTTTGTATCTTACCGTGACCCGAATCTTGGAAGAACCCTGGAAATCTATGACGGAGTTCCGGAATATCTGGAGAACTTCACGGTCAGCGAACGCGATATGACAAAATATATTATCGGAACGATCAGCAACATTGATCAGCCGATGACTCCGGCAACCAAGGGAGACCGTTCCATGAACCTTTATATGAATCATGTCAGTGCAGAGATGATCAGAAAAGAAAGAGAACAGATCCTTACAGCAAACCAGGAGGATATCCGCGCACTTGCAGGTGTGGCACGTGCAGTGCTTGCAAATGATCAGATCTGTGTGATCGGAAATGAAGCAAAGATAGAAGAAGAAAAAGAACTGTTTATGACAGTTGAGAATTTATTTTAGAAGGAGAATGCATGAGAGCAGATTTTAAATCAGGATTTGTAACGTTGATCGGCAGGCCGAATGTGGGGAAATCCACACTTATGAATTATCTGATCGGTCAGAAGATCGCTATTACATCGAATAAACCACAGACCACCAGAAACCGGATCCAGACGGTACTTACGACCGATGAAGGACAGATTGTATTTGTTGATACACCGGGAATCCATAAGGCGAAAAACAAGCTTGGGACCTACATGGTAAATGTGGCAGAGCGCACCTTAAATGAAGTGGATGTGGTACTGTGGCTGGTTGAACCAAGTACCTTTATAGGAGCCGGAGAGCAGCACATTGTGCAGCAGCTTGGGAAGGTGACGACACCGGTCGTGCTGGTCATCAACAAGGCAGATACCGTGAAGAAGGAAGACATTCTTCCGTGTATTGCAAAATACAACGAAGTATACCAGTTTGCAGATATCGTTCCGGTATCTGCAAGAACCGGTGAAAATACAGACGAGCTTTTAAAGGTCATCATGAAATATCTTCCGTATGGACCGCAGTTTTATGATGAAGATACCATTACCGACCAGCCGGAAAGGCAGATCGTGGCAGAGCTGATCCGTGAGAAAGCACTACACTGCCTGAATGAGGAGATTCCACATGGAATTGCGGTATCGATCGAGAAGATGAAAGCACGCAAAAAAGTGATGGATATTGAGGCAACGATCATCTGTGAACGTGATTCCCATAAAGGAATCATCATTGGCAAGCAGGGATCCATGCTGAAAAAGATCGGCAGTACGGCGAGATATGAGATCGAGCAGATGCTCGGATGTAAGGTAAATCTCCAACTTTGGGTAAAAGTAAAGAAAGACTGGAGAGACAGTGATTTCCTGATCAAGAACTTCGGATACCGAGAAGACGAGTAAAAAATGTCAAGGTGTTTCTCTGAAAAACAGCTGGCAGATATTACGCAGTATAGCATCTGAAAATATGGGAGAACCTAATCTTAAAAGGCATAAGAAAAAGATGAGGTGACCGAAGGATGAATCAGGAATACTGGGATCAGTTTGCAAGGACAGGACGGGTGGAGGATTATCTCTCCTACCGGGAAAAGGAAGTCTGTAAAGCGAAAACGGAGAAATACGGGGACAAATGCAGTGAATCAGTTAACAACAATGACAGGGATGATTCTGTCGGCAGCACCGATCGGTGAATATGATAAAAGAGTCGTGATCCTGACAAAAGAAAAAGGAAAAATATCAGCGTTTGCAAAAGGGGCAAGACGACCGAACAGTCCGCTTGCAGGGGCATGTACGCCTTGTAATTTCGGAAAATTCATGCTGTATGAGGGAAGAAATTCCAACACTCTCCAGTCGGCAGAGATCGAGAATTATTTTGCAGAGCTCCGAACGGATGTGGAAGCGGCATACTATGCATTTTATTTTCTCGAATTTGCAGATTTTTATACAAGGGAAGCCAATGACGAGCGGGAAATGCTGAAGCTTCTTTATCAGACGATGCGCGTGCTGACGAAAAAGATCATTCCATTTGAGCTGGTACGCTACATATTTGAACTGAAGGCACTCAGTGTCAGCGGGGAAGGACCGCAGGTATTTCAGTGTGTCAGATGCGGGAACAGGGAACGTCCCTGTGTGTTCAGTGTGAAGGAGGGCGGTCTGGTCTGCAGTGAATGCGGTCAGAATATCTATGACGGAATGCGGCTGAATACGTCTACCCTTTATGCCATGCAGTTCATTGTCGGGACACCGGTGGAAAAGCTCTATACCTTTACCTTAAGCGATGAGGTTTTAAAGGAACTGGGAAAGGTAATGGAGCGTTATCTGGATGTATACGTGGATCACAGATTCAAGTCGCTTGAGATTCTGGAGCAGCTCACAGGGCTGAAATAACCGGAAAATTGTATATTAGATTAGAAAATAAAGACAAATCTGGCGAAAATTAGCAGGATAAGCTTGCAAAACCTATATGCAATAGGTATAATAGGTGAATCAGAGAGGAATAAATGTTATCGCGATAAGTAGCTTTGTTCTTCTAACGAAAAATAAAAAGAATGCGAGGATTAGTGTTATGGTAGAAAAGACAATGGACAAAATTGTAGCTTTGGCAAAATCAAGAGGCTTTGTATATCCGGGGTCTGAAATCTACGGTGGGCTTGCAAATACATGGGATTATGGTAACCTGGGTGTTGAACTTAAGAACAACGTAAAGAGAGCATGGTGGAAGAAATTTGTACAGGAGAACCCGTACAACGTAGGTGTTGACTGTGCAATCCTGATGAATCCGCAGACATGGATCGCTTCCGGACATCTGGGAGGATTCAGTGATCCGCTGATGGACTGTAAGGAATGTCACGAACGTTTCCGTGCAGATAAGATCATTGAAGATTATGCACATGAGCATGGAATTGATATTCCGGACAGCATTGACGGATGGTCACATGAAGAGATGGAAGGATTTATTAAAGAACATGAAGTTCCGTGCCCGACTTGTGGAAAACATAATTTCACAGAGATCCGTGAATTTAACCTGATGTTCAAAACTTTCCAGGGTGTAACAGAAGATGCAAAGAACGTTGTTTACCTTCGTCCTGAGACTGCACAGGGAATCTTCGTAAACTTTAAGAATGTACAGAGAACTTCAAGAAAGAAACTTCCATTTGGTATTGGTCAGATCGGTAAATCATTCCGTAACGAGATCACACCGGGTAACTTTACATTCCGTACCCGTGAGTTCGAACAGATGGAACTTGAATTCTTCTGCAAACCGGATACAGACCTTGAATGGTTTGCTTACTGGAAGAAATTCTGCCTCGACTGGCTGTTCTCTCTTGGCCTTAAGGATGAGGAAATACGTTACAGAGATCATGACAAAGAAGAGCTTTCTTTCTACAGCAAGGCTACAACAGACGTAGAATTCCTCTTCCCGTTTGGATGGGGCGAGCTGTGGGGAATCGCAGACAGAACAGATTATGACCTGACACAGCATCAGAATGTATCAGGACAGGATCTGACTTACTTTGATGATGAGACTAATGAAAAATATATCCCATACGTAATCGAACCATCACTTGGAGCTGACCGTGTGGTACTTGCGTTCCTTTGCGCAGCATATGATGAGGAAGAACTGGAAGATGGTTCTACACGTACTGTGATGCATTTCCATCCGGAACTTGCACCAGTTAAGATTGGTGTGCTTCCGCTTTCCAAGAAGCTGAACGAAGGCGCTGAGAAGGTTTATGCTATGCTTAGCAAATACTACAACTGCGAATTCGATGACAGAGGAAATATCGGTAAGAGATATCGCCGTCAGGATGAGATCGGAACACCGTTCTGTGTAACTTATGACTTCGATTCGGAAGAAGACGGAGCAGTTACTGTTCGTGACCGTGATACGATGCAGCAGGAAAGAATTAAAATTGAAGATCTCAAAGCATACTTTGAGAAGAAATTTGAGTGGTAGAGATTTGAAAAGATCCGGATTTCCCATGTTTGGGAAGTCCGGATCTTTTTGTGCAAAAAAGTTTGTTGGGGAAGTTGTGAGACAAATGGGACAAATATAAGTGCTCAAATTCCGTTGTGCCAACCATTTTGAGGAGCCTCTGAAAGCGAAAAATATGTCAGCAGAGGCTTCCATAATTTCTGAGTCTCCTCGCCATGGCACAACAATCGAATTTGAACACTTATATTTGTCCCATTTGTCATTCAACTTTACTAGTGGAAACTATTTTGTGGCAGAGGAAATGCTGGCAAGTGTGATGGGATTCTGAGAAAAAATTTGATTTGTGAAATTAGACAAAGAAAATCGATGATATAGTTAAAAAATAGTCAATAAAAACAATGCCTATAGGGAAAAACTATTAAATATTCTGACAAATAATAAACAATAAAGAAAATTATTTAACGCTTGACTAATTGTGAAGACAATTATATAATGAGATTAACGTTAAGGTTGGAAGATGAATATGTGAGATACTTGTTGTACAGACGGCGCGCACCGTTATTTAATGTATAGCATGAGCCGAAGGGGCAGGCAGAAACTCTCAGGCAAAAGGAACATATTCGGACAACACTCTGGAGAACAATATATATGTATTGTACCGAAGAAGTAGTCTGGACTATATAGCGCAAAAGTCTGGGTGATCTTTCAGGTGAACGGACAGAGGCAGACAAAAAAGATTTCAATGACGAAAACTTTTTTGCCTGTTTTTTTTGTACCCTAAAAAGTGGAATATTCGGAAAAATACAGATATAAACGATAAAATTCTGAATTTAGCACACCGAAAAGGGAGCAAAAAAGACAAGGTAGTTGGTTCTAAGGAGGTAAAAGAGAATGAACAGAATTGAAGATGTAACAAATTACATTACTGAATGTGATGAAGAAGTAGGGAAAGCGCTGCAGGTAGAACTTGGCCGTCAGCGTAGAAACCTTGAACTGATCGCATCAGAGAATATCGTAAGCCCAGCAGTTATGCTTGCGATGGGAACTGTACCGACAAACAAGTATGCAGAAGGTTATCCGGGAAAACGTTATTATGGCGGATGCGAGGATGTAGATATTCTTGAAAATCTTGCAATCGAACGTGCAAAGAAATTATTTGGATGTGACCATGTATGTGTACAGCCACATTCAGGAGCAAATGCGAATACAGCTGTATATCAGGCGCTGATCAAACCAGGCGATACAGTTATGGGACTGAACCTGGCACACGGCGGACATCTTACACATGGTTCACCGGTAAACCTTTCCGGTATCCTTTACAATTTCGTACCTTACAATGTCAATGATGACGGTGTTCTGGATTACGATGAGATCAGAAAGCTTGCACATGAATGCAAACCGAAGATGATCGTAGCAGGAGCTTCGGCTTATCCGAGAGAGATCCGTTTTGATATTTTTGCAGATATCGCAAAAGAAGTTGGAGCTTATCTTTTCGTAGATATGGCACACATTGCAGGTCTTGTTGCAGCAGGACTTCACCAGAGCCCGGTTCCTTATGCTGATGTAGTTACAACAACAACACATAAGACACTCAGAGGACCTCGTGGTGGAATGATCATGTGCAAAGAAGAATATGCAAAAGCGATCAACAAAGCAATCTTCCCGGGAACACAGGGCGGACCTCTGATGCACATTATCGTAGCAAAAGCTGTATGCTTTGGAGAAGCATTAAAACCGGAATTCAAAACCTATCAGGAACAGGTTGTCAAGAATGCAAAAGCACTTGCAGAAGCCATGGTTGAAGAAGGATTCAACCTTGTCAGTGGTGGAACAGACAACCATCTGATTTTGGTAGATCTTCAGAACATGAACATCACAGGAAAAGAACTTCAGAACAGACTGGATGAAGTTTACATCACAGTTAATAAGAATGCAGTTCCGAATGATCCTGCAAGCCCGTTTGTGACCAGTGGAGTTCGTATCGGAACACCGGCTGTTACAACAAGAGGTCTGAAAGAAGAAGATATGAAGACCATCGCAAAACTGATCAAGATGACGATTACAGACTTTGATACCAAAGCAGATGAAATCCGTGCCGAAGTTACAAAGATCTGCGATAAATATCCACTTTATGAATAACAGGAGGAAAAAATAATGGAATTAAAAACACCCCTTTATGACGCTCATGTAAAAGCAGGTGGAAAGATCGTGCCGTTTGCCGGATACCTTCTTCCGGTTCAGTATGAGACAGGCGTGATCAAAGAGCATATGGCAGTACGTACACAGGCAGGACTTTTTGATGTATCTCATATGGGCGAAATCCTTTGTGAAGGAAAAGATGCTCTTGTCAATCTGCAGCACATCCTTACAAACGATTTTACAAATATGGTAGACGGACAGGCAAGATACAGCCTGATGTGTAACGAGAACGGTGGAACTGTAGATGACCTGATCGTATACAAAAGATCAGATGATCACTATTTTATCGTAGTAAATGCAGCAAACAAGGATAAGGATTATCAGTGGATGCTCGCACATCAGTCAGGAGAGGTTACATTTACAGATGTATCCGACCAGTATGGACAGATCGCTCTTCAGGGACCGAAGGCGATGGAAATCTTAAGAAAACTTACAACAGAAGAAAATATTCCAAAGAAATATTATCATGCAGTATTTGGCGCAGAAGTTGCCGGAATGCCTTGCATCGTATCCAAGACAGGATATACCGGTGAAAATGGTGTAGAGATCTACCTGGCAAGTGATCTGGCAGAAAAGATGTGGGAGACACTTCTTGAAGCAGGAAAAGAAGAGGGACTAATCCCTTGTGGACTTGGTGCTCGTGATACACTTCGTATGGAAGCAGCAATGCCTCTTTACGGACATGAGATGGATGATGAAGTATCACCTCTTGAAACAGGTCTGAACTTCGGTGTTAAGATGAAGAAAGACGAATTCATCGGAAAGAAAGCCATGGAAGACAGAGGAACACCAAAGATCGAAAGAATTGGTCTTAAAGTAACAGGAAGAGGAATCATCCGTGAACATCAGGATCTGTATGCTGGAGATCAGAAGATCGGACATACAACATCCGGAACGCATTGCCCTTATCTTGGATATCCGATCGCCATGGCACTTGTTGATGCCGGAAGCGTAGCAATTGGCGACAAGGTAGAAGCAGATGTACGTGGAAGAAGAGTGGAAGCAGAAGTTGTGCAGCTTCCGTTCTATAAGAGAGCAAAATAAAAGAAAATGTAACTGTTCAGAGCCAAGCAAAATTTCATAAAACAGGTGTAAAATGCTTGCATTTGTAAGACTGCTTTTGAAATTTTATTTGGCGGATACGCCACACCGACGAAATGCGTAGCATTTTGGAGGTTGGCTCTGAACAGTTACAAGAAAATAATAACGAAAATAGATTAACAGTCCGGTCGCAGAAAAAAGCGATAGAGAGTGTTTGGAAAAGGCGACCGGCAGTTGAAAAGAAAAGGAGATTAAAATCATGGAAGTAAGAGCAGAATTAAAATATACAAAATCACACGAATGGGTAAAAGAAGAAGGCGGAGTCTGGACAATTGGTCTTACGGATTATGCACAGTCAGCACTCGGTGATCTCGTATTTGTAAATCTTCCGGAAGCCGGAGACAGTGTAGAGGCAGGAGAAGTATTTGGAGATGTTGAATCTGTAAAAGCGGTATCAGATGTATATTCACCGGTAACTGGAGAAGTTGAAGAAATCAACGAAGAACTTCTTGACGCACCAGAAACGATCAATAGCGCTCCGTATGATGCATGGTTTATCAAAGTAAAAGATGTATCCGGAACAGAGGAACTTCTTTCAGCAGAAGAATATGAGGCATTTGTAGCAAGCGAAGAATAATCAGGGAAAGGCGGTGAACCATTCATGGGAAGCTATGTACCGAATACAAAAGAACAGCGTCAGGAAATGCTGAAAGAAATCGGTTTTCAGACAATTGATGATCTGTTCGCACATATTCCGGCAGAAGTAAAGATCCAGGGCGGTCTTAATATTCCGGAAGGAAAAACAGAATTAGAAGTACGTCGTGATATGGAAAATATTGCTGCAAAGAATCAGGTCTTTAAGACGATTTTCCGCGGTGCAGGCGCTTACCGGCATTTTATTCCGGCAACAGTAAAGAGCGTGATTTCAAAAGAAAATTTGTTAACTGCATATACTCCTTATCAGGCAGAGATCAGCCAGGGAATCCTGCAGTCGATCTTTGAATATCAGACCATGATCTGTGATCTGACAGGAATGGATATTTCCAATGCCTGCGTATACGATGGCGCAGAAGCATCCGCAGAAGGTGTGGCAATGTGCCGTGACAGAAAACGCAGCAAAGCACTTGTTTCAGCTACCGTGAATCCATATGTCCTTGAGACGATCAAAACATACTGCTTCGGAAATGAAATGGAAGTAGAAGTAATTCCGGAAAAAGACGGACTTACAGATATTGAATATCTGAAGGAACATGTAGATGCACAGACAGTATGTGTACTGATCCAGCATCCGAACTATTACGGTAATCTGGAAGAAGCAGCCGAGATTGGTGAGATCACACATGGAGCCGGTGCGAAATATGTGATGAATGTCAATCCGATTTCTCTCGGTGTAGTAAAGACACCGGCAGAATATGGAGCTGATGTGGCAGTTGGCGAAGGACAGCCACTTGGACTTTCTATTGCATTCGGCGGACCATATCTTGGATTTATGGCTGCAACACAGAAGATGATGAGAAATCTTCCGGGACGTATCGTCGGACAGACAGAAGACCACAATGGAAAGAAAGGTTATGTACTTACTCTTCAGGCAAGAGAACAGCATATCCGTCGTGAAAAAGCATCCAGCAATATCTGCTCAAACCAGGCACTCTGCGCACTTGCAGTAGGCGTTTATCTGGCAACAATGGGCAATGAAGGGATTAAGAAAGCAGCAACACTTTCAACCTCAAAAGCACATTATCTTTCAGCAGAACTTGCAAAAGTTGGATACCAGACCGAGAACAAAGGAGAATTTTTCCATGAATTCGTAACTGTATCAGATGTTCCGGCCGCAAAAGCACTTGCAGCACTTGAGGAAAAAGGAATCCTTGGAGGATTTCCGCTTGACGAACACAGAATTCTGTGGTGCTGTACAGAAGTGAATACCAAAGAAGAGATGGATGCAGTTGTTCAGATTCTGAAGGAGGTGCAGTAATGTTAATATTTGAAAAAAGCAGACCTGGAAGAGGTTGCGATTTACTGCCAGAATGCGATGTAGAAGTAACACTTCCACAGGAAAAAGATAAAAGAGAGAAAAAACTTCATCTGCCAGAGCTTTCTGAGATTGAACTGAGCAGACATTATACAGAGCTTGCAAAGAAATCACATGGTGTGAATGATGGTTTCTATCCACTCGGATCTTGTACAATGAAATACAATCCGAAGATCAATGAAGATATGGCAGCACTTCCGGGATTCACAGAGATCCATCCGCTGCAGCCGGCACATACGGTACAGGGATGCCTGGAAGTCATCAAGGAATCAGAAAATCTGCTTTGCGAGATCACAGGTATGGATCGTATGACATTCCAGCCGGCAGCCGGTGCTCACGGAGAGTTTACAGGGCTCCTTTTGATCAAAGCATATCATAAGAGCCGTGGAGACGAAAAGAGAAAGAAAATCATCGTTCCGGACTCTGCACATGGAACCAACCCGGCAAGTGCGGCAATGGCAGGATTCCAGGTAGTCAGCATTGAATCTGCACCGGATGGTGGTGTTGATCTTGAAAAATTACAGGAAATATGCGGAGAGGATACAGCAGGACTTATGCTTACCAATCCAAATACGGTAGGACTTTTCGATAAGAATATTCTGAAGATCACGGAGATCGTTCATAACTGTGGCGGACTTTGCTACTATGACGGAGCAAACTTAAATGCAGTTATGGGAACTGTTCGCCCTGGAGATATGGGATTTGATGTGATCCATCTGAATCTTCACAAAACCTTCTCAACTCCGCACGGTGGCGGTGGTCCTGGAAGCGGACCTGTTGGATGCAAGAGCATGCTGGTTCCGTTCCTTCCGTCTTATGTAGTAGATGGAGAAGAAGAATTGAAATTTGTAAAAGAACCACAGAGCATCGGTGAGATGAAGAGCTTCTATGGAAACTTTACAGTCATCGTAAAAGCACTTACCTATGTGAAGACACTGGGACGCGAAGGTATTCCGGAAGCGAGCCAGAATGCAGTTCTGAATGCAAATTACATGATGAACAAACTGAAAGACCTTTATACAATGGCGTATGACGAGGTATGTATGCATGAATTCGTAATGAGTCTTGCAGATCTGAAAAAGAAAACAGGAATTTCTGCAATGGATATTGCAAAAGGACTTCTTGATAACGGTATACATCCACCGACAATGTACTTCCCGCTGATCGTTGAGGAAGCACTGATGGTAGAGCCGACAGAGACAGAGTCCAAAGAAACTCTGGATGAAGCAGTAGAAGTATTACGCAAACTGTATGAAATTGCAGAAACAGATGCCGAACAGCTTCATCAGGCCCCTGTTACGACACCGGTTACAAGAATGGATGAGGTTGGAGCAGCAAGACATCCATATCTGCGATACGAATGGCAGGACTAATAAGTTATAGCTTAAAGCGAGGGAAAAACTATGATTGAAAAGATTACTTATATTGAAAGCAATCAGTTCAGTCCATATAGAAATCTTGCAGTGGAGGAGTATTTGCTCCTCCACTGCGAGGATAAAGAATGTATTCTTTATTTGTGGCAGAATCAGAATACAGTTGTTATCGGACGGAATCAAAATGCTTGGAAAGAATGTAGAACAACAAAGCTGGAAGAAGAAGGTGGTCATCTTGCCAGGCGCCTGTCAGGTGGTGGAGCTGTGTACCATGATCTGGGAAATATGAACTTCACATTTCTGATCAGTAAAGAAGAATATGATCTGAACCGGCAACTGCAGGTAATCATAGGAGCGATGGGGATCCTTGGATTGAAGGCTGAAAAATCCGGGCGTAACGATATCCTGATCGATGGAAAGAAATTCTCGGGAAATGCGTTTTATGAGCAGGAAAAACATTGCTATCACCATGGCACGATCATGGTAGGAGTAAACATGGAAACCTTATCCAGATATCTGACTGTATCAAAGGATAAACTGAAATCAAAGGGGGTTGATTCGGTAAAATCCAGAGTGACAAATTTAAGAGATTATCTTCCGGAGCTTACAATGGAAGACCTGAAGGTGGCACTTAAGCAGTCATTTGAAAAGGTATACGGATTAAAGGTACGTGATAAAAAAATAGAAGACCTTGATACCGGAGTAATTGCAGAAAGAGAGAAATTTTTCTCTTCATGGAACTGGCTCTATGGCAGAAAAATTGATTTTCAGTATGAGCTTTCCCACCGTTTTGGATGGGGAGGAATTACACTTCAGTTTGCAGTAGAATCAGGAAAGATCAAGGATGCAATTGCATGGTCGGATGCACTGAATCCGGATTTCATACATACACTTCCGAAGTATCTGAAAGGACTGAAGTACAGAAAGGAAAGTATCTGTACGGAATTGGGGCTGTTCTGGTCAGATGATCCACAGGAAGAAGAGATGATGAAAGACATTATCGAATGGATTCAGGGCGAGGAACTGTAGGAGGATGAAATAAAATGAGCGAGAAGTTTGATGTAGTAGTAATTGGAGCCGGTCCGGGAGGATATGTGGCAGCAATCAAATCTGCGAAGCTTGGAATGAAGACCGCAGTGATCGAAGAGAGAGAAGTCGGGGGAACATGCCTGAACAGAGGATGTATTCCGGCAAAAGCAATGATTCATGCATCGACATTATATCGTGAAATCAAAGAAGCGGACCGCTTCGGAATTTCAGCATCAGATGTTACTTATGATTTTGAAAAAATACTGGAATATAAGGAGCAGACAACCGGACAGCTTGTTCAGGGAGTAGAACAGCTTCTGCAGGCAAACGGCGTAACAAGATATTATGGAAAAGGCACACTTTTTGAGGGGAAAAAAGTTAAGATTACAGGAAATGAAGAACAGTTTGTCGAAGCAGAGAATGTCATTCTGGCTTCTGGTTCCAAACCACTGATTCTTCCAATACCAGGAATGGATCTTCCGAGAGTTCTGACAAGTGATGAACTCTTCAAGATGAGAGAAGTTCCAAAGAGTCTGGTTATCATCGGTGGCGGTGTGATCAGTGTAGAATTTGCTACCGTATATTCCGCACTTGGATCTAAGGTTACCATTCTTGAAGCAATGCCGCGTCTGGTTCCAAATATGGATAAAGAGATTGCACAGAACCTGAAACTGATCCTGAAGAAACGTGGCGTAGAAAGCCATACATCAGCAGCAGTACAGGGTGTGCATATGGAAGGGGATACTTGTGTATGTACTTTCGTTGAAAAAGAAAAAGAACAGACTGTAGAAGCAGAATATGTTCTGTGTGCAGTCGGAAGATGCCCGAATACCGACGGATTATTTGCAGAAGGTGCTGCTCCGGATATGGAAAGAGGACGTGTTCTTGTAAATGATAAATTCGAAAGCAGTATTCCGGGAGTCTATGCGATCGGTGATCTGATCTTTGGCGCACAGCTTGCCCATGCAGCAAGTGCACAGGGAATCGTTGTTGCAGAACAGCTGGCGGGAAAAGAACCTTCTGTGAATCTGGATGTGGTTCCGGGATGTGTTTATACAGATCCGGAAATCGCATCAGCAGGTATTACCGAAGATGCAGCCAAAGAACAGGGAATCAAAGTGAAGACTGGTAAATTTATCATGAGTGCCAATGGTAAATCGCTTATTACAAAAGAAGAAAGAGGATTTATCAAGATCGTGGCAGATGAAGAGACAGATGTGATTCTCGGAGCACAGATGATGTGTGCAAGAGCCACAGACATGATCGGTGAATTTGTAACTGCGATCGCAAACAAAATGACGGTTGCACAGCTTTTGAAGGGAATGCGTGCACATCCGACGTATAATGAAGGAATCGGAGAAGCCCTGGAAGAAGCAGAGGGTGGAGCGATCCACGTTGTACCAAAGAAAAAGAAATAGAACTGTACAGCAGTAAGGGAATATGATAAAATATTCAGATATCAGCATATGCTGAAAAGTACAAAAAGGAAAATTAAATCATGTTATACGAAGAAGCAAGGGTATATTTGGATCATGTATCGAAATACGGAAGTGTACTTGGCTTAGATAGTATAAAGGGCTTATTGGGTGAGCTTGGAAATCCGCAGAAAGATTTGAAATTTATACATATAGCCGGGACTAATGGAAAAGGATCGATTCTCGCCGGACTCTCCGGTATCCTGCAGCAGGCTGGATACCGGACCGGAAGATACTGTTCTCCGACCGTGATGGGATATATGGAACGATTTCAGGTTGATGGCCAATGGATGGCGGAGGACGAGCTCGCCCCTTTTGTATCTCAGGTGAAAGAGGCAGCAGAAAAAGTAGAAGAAAAAACGGATCTCACCGTAACTGTTTTCGAGATAGAAACAGCGATCGCATTTCTCTATTTCAGAGAAAAACAGTGTGATTATGTCGTTCTGGAAGCCGGAATGGGTGGGCTTCTTGATGCGACAAATGTAATAGATACAACTGTTTTGAGTATTTTTGCATCGATCAGTATGGATCATATCGGAGTGTTGGGAAACACATTAGAAGAGATAGCAGAAAATAAAGCCGGAATTATAAAACCATCATGTCTGGCAGTTGTCACGTCGCCACAGCAGATGTCTGTGACCGATATCCTCCAGAAAAAGGCCGGAGAGTGCGGATGCCGGCTTGTGGTGTCGCATCCGGAAAAGGCTGTGATTTCTGAAGAAACGATGGATGGACAGATTTTTTCTTATGGAGAATATAAAGACATCCGTCTTCGCCTGGCTGGCAGATATCAGATTGACAATGCAGTGACAGTATTGGAATCTGTGGATGCGTTAAGAAGGAGCGGTGTTCCGATTCCGGAAGAAGCTGTAAGAAAGGGATTGGCGGGAGTGACATGGCCTGGACGGTTTCAGGTACTTGAAAAAGAACCGACCGTGATCGCCGACGGAGCGCATAACAGGGATGCCGCAAGAAGACTTGCGGAAAATGTGAGAACCTATCTGACGGACAGAAAGATTGTCGGTGTGATGGGGGTTTTTAAAGATAAAGAATATGAACAAATCGCAGAGATCATGGCTCCGTATCTTTCAAAGGTGTATACGATCGATCTTCCAAATGGGGAGAGAAATCTGGGAAAAGAGAGATTATGTGAAGTATTAAAGGCCAAGAACGTACAGTCAGAACCGGCAGAGAACATTGCAGATGCGCTTGAAAAAGCAAAAGCAGAATGTGGGAAAGAAGATGTTGTTCTGGTGTTTGGTTCCTTATCTTATCTGGGAGAAGTGATAAGACTTGAACGGGAAACAAACGTGTTTGAAAGAAAAAAGGAAGAGAGAACATTATGGTAGATCATAAAAAAGTAGAACAGGCAATCCGCCTTTTACTGGAAGGAATCGGTGAAGATCCGGATAGGGAAGGACTGGCTGAGACACCGGACCGGATTGCAAGAATGTATGAAGAAATCTGTGGCGGAATGAATGAGGATGCAGCGGAACACCTGAAAAAGACATTTACAGCAGAAAACAATGAGATGGTTGTGGAAAAAGATATTACGTTTTATTCCATGTGTGAACATCATATGCTGCCATTTTACGGAAAGGTTCATATTGCCTATATTCCGGATGGAAAGGTAGTGGGACTTAGCAAGCTTGCACGGACTGTGGAAGTGTTTGCCAGAAGACTTCAGCTGCAGGAGCAGATGACAGCACAGATCGCGGATGCCCTGATGGAGAATCTTCATCCAAAGGGAGTAATGGTACTTGCTGAGGCAGAGCATATGTGTATGACCATGCGTGGAATCAAGAAGCCGGGAAGCAAGACGGTCAGTGTTGTTACAAGAGGTGCATTTGAAGAAAATGAAAAGCTGCAGAACATGTTTTTCCGTATGATAGGTTAGTGCGATGGAAATAAAACGAAAACTGGAAGAGCAGAGGAGGATGCAGAGAATCTGGAAAATATATGAGCATCCTCTTTTTATAGAAGGACTGGTAAAGAATAAAGATGCAGAAAAGGAAAGAATATTCTGCCATCATGATATGAACCATTTTCTGGACGTGGCACGTCTGATGTATATTTTTTCGATGGAGCGTGGATATGCCTTTGGAAAAGAAGAGATTTATGCGACGGCATTACTTCATGATATTGGGAAATGGCAGCAGTATAAGGCGGGAGTTCCTCATGAGATAGCGAGTGCTGAAATTGCAAAAAGGATTCTGGAAGAGACTGGATTTACAAAGGAGGAGTCGGACAGGATTCTTTTTGCAATTTTAAGTCACCGGGGCAATGCAGAAGAGACAGAAAATGCAGGGCAGGATAAGTGGCAGCTTGCAGAAATCCTTTATGATGCAGATAAGATTTCCCGTGCGTGTTATACGTGTCCGGCTGAGAAGGACTGTAACTGGAGCGGAGAAAAGAAGAATCAGAAAATCATCTGGTAGAAAACGAGGAAACAAAATGAAAATTGGGAATAAAGAATTTGACACAGCAAAGCATACTTATATTATGGGAATCCTGAATGTAACACCGGATTCTTTTTCGGACGGGGGAAAGTGGAACGGTTATGATGCGGCAATGCGTCATGCAGAAGAGCTTTTAGAAGGCGGAACCGATATCCTGGATATCGGAGGAGAGTCCACAAGACCAGGACACCAGCAGATTACGTCAGAAGAAGAAATTACAAGAACTGCGCCGGTTATCGAGGCTGTCAAAAAGAATTTTGATGTGCCGGTTTCGATTGATACTTATAAGAGTGATGTGGCAGAGGCAGCACTTCAGGCAGGGGCAGATCTGGTAAATGATATCTGGGGATTCCAGTACGATGAAAAGATGGCAGGTCTTGTGAAAAAATATGATGCGGCATGCTGTCTGATGCATAATAAAAATGAGGCGGTGTACAAGAATTTCCTGAAGGATATGTATGCAGAATTGCAGAAGTGTGTAGATACAGCGAAAGCGGCTGGGATTGAAGATGACCGGATCATGCTGGATCCGGGGGTTGGATTTGGAAAGACCTACGAGATGAACCTGGATGTGATGAAGCATCTGGATCTTTTTAACGGACTTGGATATCCGATGCTTCTTGGAACTTCCAGAAAATCCATGATCGGCCTGACACTGGATCTGCCGGTATCAGAAAGAGAAGAAGGAACTCTTGTCACAACCGTGATGGCAGTACAGAGTCATTATGGATTTGTGCGCGTTCATGATGCTGAGAAAAACCGCAGAGCGATCAAGATGACAGAAGTGATTTTGGCAAGAGAGTAAGCAGGAGAAAAAGATGGATCAGATAAAAATTGAAAACCTGGAAATATTTGCAAATCATGGGGTGTATCCGGAAGAAAACAGACTGGGACAGAAGTTTCTGGTTTCCTGCATTTTATATGTGGATACACGCAAGGCGGGAAAAACAGATGACTTGGAAGCGTCTGTGAATTACGGAACCATTTCCCATCTGATAAAAGAAAAGATGGAAGAGAAGAATTACAGGCTGATCGAAGCAGTAGCAGAGCAGCTTGCAGAAGAGATCTTATTATTTGATGAGAAGATCCGGAAAGTCATGGTGGAAGTAAAGAAACCATGGGCACCGGTAGGACTGCCGCTTGAGACGGTTTCCGTGAAGATTGAACGTTGCTGGAATGAAGCGTTTATCGCACTCGGATCGAATATGGGTGACAAGAAAAAATACATTGAGAATGCGGTAGAAGAGCTGAAAAATGAAAAACTTTGCAGAGTCCTAAAGGTATCGAAACTGATCGGAACCGAGCCATATGGCGTGACGGATCAGGATGAATTCCTGAACGGGGCTCTGAAAATGGAAACACTGCTTACCCCGCATGAGCTTCTGGAGCTGTTACACCGAATTGAGCAGGAAGCCGGAAGAAAGCGGATCCGCAGATGGGGACCGAGAACACTGGATCTGGACATCATTTTCTATGGGGATCAGATCATTGAAGAGGATGATTTATGTATACCACATATCGATATGCAGAACAGGGAATTTGTGCTTGGACCAATGTGTGAGATCGCACCGCATAAACGGCATCCGGTTTTGAAGGAAACGATGACGGAAATGCTTGTAAAGTTAAAGGGTAATAATTGACTTCTTATCGGGAGAGGATTATACTAAAAATATTGTGGGGAATCCCAACTGAATTGAAGAGAGGTATAGAAATGGAAGAAAAAAAGAATCTCTGGAGCTCTTATGATGAAGCTGCCAAAAAAGAACTTCATGAAATCAATGAAAAGTACAAAGCCTGCCTGGATGCCGGAAAGACAGAGCGTGAATGCGTAAAGCTTGCGGTTGAGATGGCGAAAGAAGCAGGATATCAGGATATCAAAGATGTTCTGAAAGAAGGAAAGAGCCTGAAAGCAGGAGATAAAGTATATGCGGTATGCATGGAAAAAATGCTTGCCATGTTCCGTATGGGCGAAGAACCGCTTTCAAACGGTATGAATATCCTTGGAGCTCATATCGATTCACCACGTATTGATGTGAAACAGAATCCATTATATGAAAGTGAAGGAATGGCTTATCTGGATACACATTACTATGGTGGAATCAAAAAATACCAGTGGGTAACAGGACCGATGGCACTTCATGGTGTTGTTGCGAAAAAAGATGGAAGCGTAGAAGAGATCAGCATTGGGGAAAAAGAGTCTGATCCGGTATTTGTTATTACAGACCTTCTTGTTCATCTTGCAGCAAACCAGATGTCAAAGAAAGCAAGTGAAGTGATTGAAGGAGAAAAGCTGGATCTTCTGATTGGAAACAGTCCGCTTGATAAAGCGGAGGGACTTGATGAAGAAGAAAAAGAAACGATCAAGGCTAACGTACTTCATATTTTAAAAGAGAACTATGGAATCGAAGAAGAGGATTTTGCATCGGCTGAGCTGGAAATTGTTCCGGCCGGAAAGGCAAGAGACTGTGGATTTGACCGCAGCATGATCCTTTCTTATGGACAGGATGACAGAGTCTGCGCATTTACTTCTCTGTTCGCTATGCTGGATGTGGAAAATGCAAAGCGTACAGGATGCTGTCTGTTAGTAGATAAAGAAGAGATCGGAAGCGTCGGAGCAACTGGAATGCATTCTCGTTTCTTTGAAAATACAGTAGCAGAGCTTGTTGCACTTACAGAAGGTGAATCTGAACTGAAGGTACGTCGTGCACTTGCTAATTCAAGAATGCTTTCTTCTGACGTAAGCGCTGCTTATGATCCGATGTTTGCAGAAGCATTTGAAAAGAGAAGTGCCGCATTCTTTACAAAGGGACTTGCATTCAACAAGTTTACAGGAAGCCGCGGAAAGAGCGGATCCAATGATGCAAATGCAGAATATCTTGCAAGACTGCGCAAGGTGATGGACGATGCAGGCGTTACTTACCAGTTTGCAGAACTTGGTAAAGTTGATGTAGGCGGCGGCGGAACCATCGCATATATTATGGCAAATTATGGTATGGAAGTGATTGACAGCGGTGTTGCTGTACTTTCTATGCATGCACCTTATGAAGTCAGCAGCAAAGCTGATGTGTATGAAGCAGTAAAGGGATACAGAGCATTCCTTCTGAATATGTAAGAGATGAAAAGAACTCAGGCAAAACAATGGATACAGTCCGGTTTTGCCTGAGTTTTTTCTGATAATAACAAAATTTGTAACTGTTCAGAGCCAAGCAAAATTTCATAACACAGGTGTCAAATGCTTGCATTTGTCAGACTGTTTTTGAAATTTTATTTGGCGGATACGCCACACCGACGAAATGCGTAGCATTTTGGAGGTTGACTCTGAACAGTTACCAAAATTTTTAGTATATAAAAGAAATTTAATTACGGAGATTTTTTTTATAGAAGAAATCACTTGAAGAAATTGAACTCTTCGATAAATTCACTTTTTTTGTACGAAAAAAAGTGCATAAGGGTTGACTATCACAGTTAAAACATTTACAATATTAGTGCGGTAAAATCCGTTTTTTAAGGGCGATATAAGATATGAAAAGAGCAGACAGTTACCAGTCTGACTGTGATTTTCAAGTTTTATATATATCAATTACCAATAACGAGGAGGAATTGTAAAATGGCAACAAAATGGGTTTACATGTTTACAGAAGGTAATGCCGATATGAGAAACCTGCTTGGTGGAAAAGGCGCTAACCTTGCTGAAATGACAAACTTAGGTCTTCCAGTGCCACAGGGCTTCACAATCACAACAGAAGCTTGTACTCAGTATTATGAGGACGGAAGACAGATCAATGAAGAAATCATGGCTCAGATCATGGAAGCTATTACAAAGATGGAAGGAATCACAGGAAAGAAATTCGGTGATAAAGAGAATCCACTTCTTGTTTCCGTTCGTTCTGGTGCAAGAGCATCTATGCCTGGTATGATGGATACAATCCTGAACCTTGGTCTTAACGAAGACGTTGTCAATGTACTTGCTGAAAAATCAGGCAACCCACGTTGGGCTTGGGACTGCTACAGAAGATTTATTCAGATGTACTCTGACGTAGTTATGGAAGTAGGTAAAAAATACTTCGAAGAACTGATCGACAAGATGAAAACTGAAAGAGGCGTTAAACAGGACGTTGAACTTACAGCAGAAGATCTTCACGAATTAGCTAACCAGTTCAAGGCAGAATATAAAGAAAAAATCGGTGCTGAATTCCCGACAGATCCAAAGGAACAGTTAATGGGAGCTATCAAAGCCGTATTCCGTTCATGGGACAACCCGAGAGCAAATGTATACCGTCGTGACAACGATATCCCGTATTCATGGGGAACTGCTGTTAACGTACAGATGATGGCATTTGGTAACATGGGTGATGACTGTGGTACAGGTGTTGCATTTACACGTGACCCAGCTACAGGAAATAACGGACTGTTCGGAGAATTCCTTACAAATGCTCAGGGAGAAGACGTAGTTGCAGGTGTTCGTACACCAATGCACATTTCAGAAATGGAACAGAAATTCCCGGAAGCATTCAAACAGTTCAAAGAAGTATGCAAGACTCTGGAAACACATTACAGAGATATGCAGGATATGGAGTTTACTGTAGAACATGGTAAACTGTACATGCTTCAGACACGTAATGGTAAGAGAACAGCTCAGGCTGCTCTTAAGATTGCTTGCGATCTCGTTGATGAAGGAATGAGAACCGAAGAAGAAGCAGTTGCTATGATCGATCCTCGTAACCTTGATACACTGCTTCATCCACAGTTCGATGCAGCTGCACTGAAAGCTGCTGTACCGATGGCTAAAGCACTTGGAGCATCTCCAGGAGCTGCTTGTGGTAAGATTGTCTTCACAGCTGATGATGCTGTAGAATGGGCTGCAAGAGGAGAAAAAGTTGTTCTTGTACGTCTTGAAACATCACCGGAAGATATCACAGGTATGAAGTCTGCTCAGGGTATCCTGACAGTTCGTGGTGGTATGACATCACACGCAGCCGTTGTTGCACGTGGTATGGGAACATGCTGTGTATCTGGTTGTGGTGACATCAACATGGATGAAGAAAACAAGAAATTCACACTTGGTGGAAAAGAATACCATGAAGGAGATGCAATCTCTCTTGATGGATCTACAGGTAACATTTATGACGGAATCATCCCGACTGTAGACGCTACAATCGCAGGTGAATTCGGAAGAATCATGGGATGGGCTGACAAGTACAGAACTATGAAAGTTCGTACAAATGCTGATACACCAGCTGATGCTAAGAAAGCCCGCGAACTTGGTGCTGAAGGTATCGGACTTTGCCGTACAGAGCATATGTTCTTCGAAGGCAACAGAATTGATGCATTCCGTGAAATGATCTGCTCTGAAACAGTAGAAGAAAGAGAAGCTGCACTTGCTAAGATCCTTCCGGAACAGCAGGGAGACTTCGAAAAACTTTATGAAGCACTGGAAGGAAATCCGGTTACTATCCGTTTCCTTGATCCACCGCTTCATGAATTCGTTCCAACAGAAGAAGAAGATATCAAGAAACTTGCTGATGCACAGGGCAAATCTGTTGACCAGATCAAAGCAATCATCAGCTCTCTGCACGAATTCAACCCAATGATGGGACATCGTGGATGCCGTCTTGCTGTAACTTATCCGGAAATCGCTAAGATGCAGACAAGCGCAGTTATCCGTGCTGCTATCAATGTTAAGAAAGCTCATCCGGATTGGAATGTTAAACCGGAAATCATGATCCCGCTGGTTGGCGATATCAAAGAGCTTAAATATGTTAAGAAGTTTGTAGTAGAAACAGCTGACGCTGAAATCGCTGCTGCAGGAAGCGACCTTGAGTACGAAGTTGGTACAATGATCGAAATTCCTAGAGCTGCTCTTACAGCTGATGACATCGCAAAAGAAGCTGACTTCTTCTGCTTCGGTACAAACGACCTTACACAGATGACATACGGATTCTCACGTGATGATGCTGGTAAGTTCCTTGACGCTTACTATGACGCTAAGATCTTCGAG
Organism: Coprococcus sp. AF102-57; assembly: GCF_027686195.1. Taxonomy (NCBI): domain Bacteria; kingdom Bacillati; phylum Bacillota; class Clostridia; order Lachnospirales; family Lachnospiraceae; genus Coprococcus; species Coprococcus sp. AF102-57. Next base: position 118,390 of record NZ_JAQCSY010000008.1, read on the forward strand.
AACGATCCATTTGCTAAACTTGACCAGACAGGTGTTGGTAAACTTATGAAGATGGCTATCGAACTCGGAAAACCGGTTAATCCGAAACTTCACGTTGGTATCTGTGGAGAACATGGTGGAGATCCAAGCTCTGTAGAATTCTGCAACAGCATTGGTCTTGATTATGTATCTTGCTCACCATTCCGTGTACCGATCGCTCGTCTGGCTGCTGCACAGGCTGCAATCGCTCAGAAGAATGCAAAATAAGCATATTGCGTATAGCAAGAAATAAATAATAAGAGGGCGTGTGAAAAAAACTTTCGTTTTTTCACACGCTCTCTTATTTTATCTAGTTATAGATTAGAAATATTAAATTATGATTAAAATGAAAATTTTACTGTTCTTTTCAGAATATATATGATACACTGAATTCACCAAATCAAAAAATCTTTTATCAAATCATTTTTGCAAAGAGTAAATTGATTGCAAATTATTACAAGCTAAAACAAATCAAGACAGTCTAATTAAATAGGTTGATTATAATTCCAAAAAACGAAAATAAATCAAGAAGTTTCCAGAAATGGATTGATTGCATACCGGAAAAATGAAAATAAATCAAGAAGATGATGGAAATAAATTGATTGTATTCTCAAAAACTCAAAGAAAATCAAGAAGATTACAGAAATGAGTTGATTGTAATTGACAAAACTCGAAATAAATCAAGAAGATTATAGGAATAAGTTGATTATAATTTTCAAAATTCGAAATAAATCAAGAAAATTCTCGAAATGAATTGATTAGGATTTGAAAAATGGAAAAGCAAAGGAGAAATGTTTATATATATGTATGAATTAGAAAACATGCTTCTTCAGATGCAGGAACATTTGGAGAAAGTTGTTACGCAAGCTAAAGCTGATTTGAATACAACAGTACCAGAAGGACACCTCAGAATTTCAATAGATAAAAATAAGCCGCGCTATTATCAATGTATAGATGATAACAAAGGAGTCTACATTCCAAGAGATAATAAAGAATTGCCAAAGCGCCTGGCGCAAAAAGGTTATAATAAGGCAGTGGTAAAAAAGGGAGAAGCAAGGCTTAAACAAATAAAGAGAATAACAAAAAATTATTCGGATGATGAGATTGAAAAAATTTATACGTCTATGAATAAAGCAAGACAATTACTGGTAACACCGATAGAACCAACATGGGATCAGCTGCTTACAAAATGGTATGAAGAAGAATATCATGGGAAAGAGTTTAAGGAGGGAACACCATTAATTCTTACTGAGAAGGGAGAACGTGTCAGATCAAAGTCAGAGAAGATATTAGCAGATTATTTTTATAGAAAGAATATTCTTTACAAATATGAAAAGCCACTTCATCTGAAAGGGTATGGTACCGTGTATCCGGATTTTACATTTTTGTCAAGAAAGACTTACCGGGAAATATATTGGGAACATGAAGGAATGATGGATAAACAGGATTATGCAAGAGCAGCAGTGCGTAAAATTGAATCCTATCAAATAAATCATATATATCCTGGGGAGCGGTTGATCATAACTTTCGAAACAGAACAAAATATATTAAATTCAAAGATAATAGAGAATCTGATAGAAAAATATTTGTTATGAAGCTGAGGAGGATGATATAATTAACATGTTGGATTAAAGATATTTTGTGGAAAGTAGATGGATAAAGAAGAACTAGGAGAAATGATTATGGCGTTTTTTTATCTTATTAGACATGGAGAACCAGATTATGGTAATATGTTAGAAAAAGGATTTTATGGATTTGGACGTTCTTTTGCACCGCTTTCAGAAACAGGGTTTAAGCAAGCTGAAAAAACTGCAAAAGACAAGCGTTTAAAAACAGCAGAATTAATTGTATCATCGCCCTATACTAGAGCTTTACAAACGGCAGCAATTATTTCAAGAGAAACAGGTTTGAAAATTAATGTTGAAATTGATTTGCATGAATGGCAAGTTGATAAAACAAATCAAATTACTACTTCAGAAGAAGTGATTGCTTTAACAAAAGAATTTAATGATAATAAAGGAACATATCCAAAGAATCAGCAATTAAGGTGGGAAACTTTGGATGAAATGAGAAATAGGATACAGAGAGTGGCCGATAAATATGCAAATTATAATAAGGTGATTTTAGTAGGACATGATATGGCTTTTAGAACACTTACTTATATAAAGAAAATAAGACCTGCAGAAATTGTAGAATTAGAGTATTTTAGTGGGCAGAGTAAGTGTGAGTATTTTTTCTCCTAAAATATTATAATGTGGCTTGAATATACGATGAGATGGGAAGTGGAAACGAAATGGAATTAGTAAACGGAAGACCAACAGATACACAGGGCAGAATGGACAAGGAGATCCGCGTATATGACGTCCTTGATTCGCTTGGAGTCGTATACCAGAGAATCGACCACGAAGCCGCAATGACAATGGAAGCATGCGAGGAAATTGACCGGATGCTGGAGGCGACGATCTGCAAGAATCTACTTTTATGCAATCGGCAGGAGACACGGTTTTATTTACTGATGCTTCCGGGAGATAAGGTGTTTAAAACAAAGGATCTGTCAGCGCAGATCGGTTCGTCCAGACTTTCTTTTGCAAAAGCGGAGTATATGGAACAATATCTGGACATCACGCCGGGATCTTTAAGTGTGCTTGGACTGATGAATGATAAGGACAGGATGGTACGGCTTCTGATCGATGAAGATGTGCTTACAGGAGAATATATCGGATGTCATCCATGCATCAATACATCGAGTCTCAGACTTCGGACAAAAGATCTGGTGGAGAAGATTATTCCGGCAATGGAACATGAGCCGACCATTGTGAAGCTGTAAATCCGCCAGAAAACGAAAAGGGTAGCAGAAACAGCAATATAGAAACAGAAAGATTTTTGACAGTGCAAATATAAAAACTGGATAATGAAAAATATTACAAAATCTATATAAAAAAGAAAATAAATTCATGCAAAATTCATATAAAAAAAGAAAGAAACACCTTGACGAAAAGAAAGATTTCTCTTAAAATATGAAAGGTTGTGCAAAAGAAGGACAACTGCCGTGCATAATCATCTGGACACAGACGGATATACGGCAGTTTTATTATGTGACATATTAGGATTGCGGGAATTGCTTAGCAATGGAGCAATCTGATTACACCAGTGAGGGGCAAAATTTACTTTTGACACTCATATCATAAGATGTCAGGGTCAAAAGGTATTTTGACCCCTTTGATACCAGATTGCTACGTGCTTTGCACTCTCGCAATCCTCAAAAACATTCGTAATCCGCTCATTTTTCTTTGAAAAATGGCTACTTACTCATGTTTTTGGCGGGTCAAGAGGTCAAAAATCCTTTTGCAAGCAAACTTGCATCGGCTTTCTGACCTTTTGACCCTGGTATCATCATTTTATCATGCAAATAAAAGGAGAGATATACGGATGAAGTATGATGTAATTATTATCGGTGCCGGACCAGGCGGAATTTTTGCTGCTTATGAGTTGATGAAAAAGAAACCAGACTGCAAGATCGCAGTATTTGAAGAAGGTTATCCGCTGGAAAAGAGAAAATGTCCGATTGATGGCGAAAAAGTAAAGAGCTGTATCAACTGCAAACGCTGCTCGATCATGTGCGGATTTGGCGGAGCCGGAGCATTTTCAGATGGAAAATACAATATCACCAATGATTTCGGCGGAACTTTATTTGAGTATATCGGTAAAAAACAGGCTGTTGAGCTGATGAAGTACGTCGATGAGATCAATATGGAAAATGGTGGAGAAGGGACAAAACTGTACTCCACAGCCGGAACAAAATTTAAAAAGCTTTGTCTTCAGAACAAGCTGAATCTTCTGGATGCATCTGTACGTCATCTGGGAACAGATATCAATTACGTCGTTCTTCAGAATCTTTATGATCAGATGAAGGATAAAATGGACTTCTTCTTTGATGCACCGGTTGAGACAATCGAGATCACTGATGGCGGATACCGCATTATATGTGAAAATGGCACTTATGAATGTAAGAAATGTGTGGTTTCTGTCGGACGAAGCGGAAGCAAATGGATGGAAAAAGTCTGCAAGGATCTTGCAATCCCGACCAAATCAAACCGTGTGGATATTGGTGTCCGTGTAGAGCTTCCGGCAGTGATCTTCGCACACCTGACAGATGAGCTTTACGAGAGCAAGATCGTATACCGTACAGAAAAATTCGAGGACAATGTGCGTACTTTCTGTATGAATCCGAACGGTATTGTGGTAAATGAAAATACCAACGGTATCATCACAGTAAACGGACACAGCTATGAAGGAAATGAAAAAAAGACGGACAACACCAACTTTGCCCTTCTGGTTGCAAAGCATTTCTCTGAGCCATTTAAGGACAGTAACGGATATGGTGAAAGTATCGCAAGACTTTCCAATATGCTAGGCGGTGGTGTGATCGTACAGCGTTTTGGTGATCTGGTACGTGGAAGAAGAAGTACAGAAAAGCGTATTGAAGAAGGTCTGGTAACACCAACCTTATCAGCAACGCCTGGTGATCTGAGTCTGGTTCTTCCAAAGCGAATCATGGATGGAATCATTGAGATGATCTATGCTCTGGATAAGGTAGCACCTGGTACAGCAAATGACGATACCCTTCTCTATGGTGTGGAAGTAAAATTCTACAATATGGAAGTAGAGATCGATAAGAATCTGGAAAGCTGCCATAAGGGACTGTATGTGATCGGTGACGGAAGTGGTGTTACACATTCTCTGTCCCATGCATCTGCAAGTGGTGTTTATGTTGCGAGACATATTATCAGCGAAGAAGAATAGTCTGCAAATAAAAAGTCGGACTGGGATGGAAAAGTAAAATAAAGAGAAAATTAAAAACCGTAAATCCGGAGATTTGCATTATTGTAAAGAGCAAATCCGGATTTACGGTTTTTGTTGTATCGAAAAAGTAGTAGAACTTTTTGATGCAGATATGCCTAGTTTTTTATGGTTGCCTGCCGGTAAGTCATATAGGCGATCACAGCAGTTGCAAATTCGGTAATTCCGAATGCGTACCAGATTCCGGAAGCCCCGAAGATCCGGCTTAAGATAAATGCGGCCGGAATAATGATGATCGTATATCTGCACAGTGAGATGAGCAGGGACGGTGTTCCCTTTCCAAGTCCTTCGAGTGCACCAGAGCTTGTGATGGACACGGAAGAAACTAAAAATCCGAGGCTGATAATCCGAAGTGCCATTCCTCCTGCCTGAATGGTTTCCGGATTAGAACTGAACAGTGCGATCAGTGAATCCGGGAAGAGCTGGCAGTAAACGGTACCAAAGAGCATGATCCCAAGACTCAGATAAAGGGTATCGGCAAACAGGCTGTGGACACGCTTTGTCTCACCGGCACCGTAGTTGTATCCAATCAGCGGACGCATTCCCTGGATGATTCCATTTGCCGGAAGATACAGGAAGGTCTGAAGCTTGTAATAGATTCCGAGCACCACCACGTAAACCTGGGAGTAGGCGGAGAGAATCCCATTTAGTGCGGTGATAAGCAGGGATGGAAGTGCCATATTCAAAGTGGCAGGGATTCCAACCGCGTAAAGCCGTCCGGCCATGGCACGGTCTAAGTGGCAGCTTTTATGAATTTTCACCGGAAGCGGTTTGGTAAAATAAAAGGCAAGGTACAGTACCAGTGTGACAACCTGACCAAGACCGGTTGCAAGTGCAGCTCCTTCAATTCCCATTTTCGGAAACGGTCCGATTCCGAAAATCAGAAGTGGATCCAGTACGATATTGAAAATACATCCGCTCATCATGCAGATCATGGACACGCGCATCCGTCCGACTGCCTGGAAAATTTTTTCCCAGGTAATTTCAAGAGAGATTACAATGGAAAATCCAAATGCGATCCGGGAGTAGGCATTTCCCATCTGAATAACGGTCATGTCTTTTGTAAAAATCTGTAAAAATAGCGGCATTACGGCAATTGTGACTACGGTAAGAACAATACCGTGGATGACAGAGAGAAAAAGTCCCTGTGTGGCAGCTGCATCTGCTTTTTTCTGATCCTGGGCGCCAAGGAAAAAGGAGATGGCGGCATTGATTCCGATTCCAAAGCCGACACCGACTGAGGTGATAAAATTTTGGATCGGGTAGACTAAAGACAGAGCAGTCATTGCTTCTTCACTGATCCGTGCAACGAAATAGCTGTCAACAATATTATAAAGAGAGTTGACCATCATTGAAATCACCATTGGCAGAGCCATGGAAATCAGAAGTGGCAGAATCGGTTTTTCTTTCATGTAAGTCTGGTTCATAAACATTCCTCCTGATAAATGTAAAGCATAAGGTACAAAATCTGTAAAAAAGGGCAGAAGTCCGATATATAAAAAGCCACATAACTGTCGCTGTATGCAACAAGTTATGTGGCGAAAAGTAGATATCTATTTTGATATCCAGAAAAATCCACAAAGATTTTGGTATAAAATTACACAGATAGTTATTTTAAAAATTTTCCTTCCATTTGTCAATATCTTTTTTTAAAAATAACAATTAAAATATTGACAAAAAAGTAAGCCTAAACTAACATAAGTGTATGAAATATAACATTACTATGATATGAGTAACTAAAGGAAGGAGTAGAGGAATGTTTTTAGAGATTAAGGGGATCAAAAAGTCGTTTGGAACAGGCGACAGCCGGGTAAATGTTCTGAAAGGATTTGATCTGGAAATTGAAAGAGGAGAGTTTTGTGTGCTTCTGGGACCATCTGGTTCCGGAAAATCGACTCTTCTGAATATTATAGGCGGTATTGACGGGGCAGATGAAGGAAGTATTACGATTGATGGAGAACAGCTGGAGGATATGACAGAGAAGAAGCTGTCCCTGTACCGGAGAAAGCATCTGGGTTATATATTCCAGATGTACAATTTGATTCCAAACCTGACACTTAGAGAAAATATTGAAATCGGTGCTTATTTAAGTAATCGTCCGCTGGATGTGGATGAGCTGATGCAAACGCTGGGTATTTATGAACATCAGAACAAGCTGCCGAACCAGCTTTCCGGAGGACAGCAGCAGAGAACCGCGATTGGACGTGCAATTGTCAAAAATCCGGACATCCTGCTCTGTGATGAGCCAACCGGTGCGCTGGATTATAAGACATCCAAGGAAATCCTGAAGCTGATCGAAACAGTCAATCAGAAATATGGGAATACCATTATTATGGTTACCCATAACGATGCAATCAAGGATATGGCAGACCGGGTGGTAAAACTTCGTGATGGAATGATCCGCAAAAATTACTGTAATGAGCATAAACTTTCTGCAAGTGAGCTGGAATGGTAAGGAGGACGCGTGTTATGAAGAGTCCGTTGAGAAAACGGCTTCCGAGAGAACTGAAGGGAGAAATTGGAAAATACCTGGTGGTTCTGATCCTTATGATTGCAACGATTGGGTTTGTATCCGGCTTTCTGGTTGCTGACGGAAGCATGATAAAAGCATATAATGAAGGCTTTGAGAAATACAAGATTGAAGATGGAAATTTCCGGGTAAAGAAAAAAATTACCAAAGCACAACAGGAAAACATCGAGAAAAATGGTGTGACACTGTATGAAAACTTTTATCTGGAAGAGGCACTGGATAATGGAAGTACCATGCGTATTTTCAAAAACAGGAAAGAGATCAACCTGGTGTGCCTGATGGAAGGAAAGCTTCCTGAAAAAGCAGGAGAAATGGCAATTGACCGTATGTATGCGGACAATAATAAGATTTCTGTCGGAGATACACTGAAAAGTGGTTCACAAAAGTGGAAAGTCACAGGATTTGTGGCACTGTCTGACTATAGCTGCCTGTTCCAGAACAATAATGACAGCATGTTTGATGCAATCAAATTCGGGGTATCGGTTGTAACACCGGAAGAGTTTGAATCTCTGAATCAGGATAAGATTCAGTACAGTTATTCCTGGGTGTATGACAAAGCACCGGAAAATGAAAAACAGGAAAAAAAGATGTCGGAAGATCTGATGGAAGCACTGGGGGAAGAAGTCACTCTGGAGTCTTTTGTGCCACAGTATCTGAACCAGGCAATTACATTTACCGGTGATGATATGGGGAGTGACCGTGCAATGATCACAATGCTCCTCTATATGATCATTGTGATCATTGCGTTTGTATTTGGAATCACGATCAGCAATACGATCCGGAAAGAAGCAGGTGTGATCGGAACTCTGCGGGCTTCCGGGTATACAAGAAAAGAACTGATCGGACATTACATGGCACTTCCGGTGATCGTTACGCTGATCGGTGCGGTGATCGGAAATATTCTGGGTTATACAGCACTGAAAAATGTATGTGCTGGGATGTATTATGGAAGCTATAGTCTGCCGACCTATGTGACGGTGTGGAATGCAGATGCTTTTTGGATGACAACGGTGGTTCCGGTGCTGATCATGCTGGTAGTCAACTATGGAATCCTCCGTTACAAGCTGAGGCTTTCACCGCTGAAATTCCTGAGAAGAGATCTTTCTGGAAGCAGGCGGAAAAGAGCAGTCCGGCTAAGTCCGAAGCTTGGAATCTTCCATCGGTTCCGACTGCGTGTGATCTTCCAGAATATGAGCAATTACATCGTACTTTTTATTGGAATCATATTTGCGAATCTGCTTTTGTTCTTTGGACTTTTGCTGCCGTCAGTTCTTTCGCACTATCAGCAGGATATCCAGAGCAATATGCTTGCAAAATACCAGTATATGCTGGAGGTTCCGGTAAGTGCGATGAGCGGAAACAAACTGGACAGTATGCTGGAACTTTTACAGTTCTCTTATGGAACAAAGACGGAAAATGAAGATGCGGAAGCGTTCAGCGCTTACTCATTGGAAACATTGCCAAGCAAATATAAGACAGATGAAGTGATCCTGTACGGAATCAAACCGGACAGTAAATATATCGATGCAGATCTGGAGGACGGTGACGGTGTCTATATTTCCAGTGCCTATGCAGAGAAGTTTCTGTTGAAGCCGGGCGACTCGATCACGTTGAAAGAAAAATATGAACAGACAAAGTATACATTCAAGGTTAAAGGAATCTACAAATACAACGGCGGAATCTGTGTCTTTATGCCACAGAAGCAGTTAAATGATACCTTTGATCTGGGAAACGATTATTTCAGTGGATATTTTTCCGATTCGAAGATCAAGGATATTGACGGGAAATACATCGGTTCGGTGCTTGATCTGGAAGCACTGACAAAGATTTCGAGACAGCTGGATGTATCTATGGGAAATATGATGGGGATGGTCAACACTTTTGCAATCGGAATTTATATGGTCGTAATCTATCTGTTGTCCAAGATCATTATTGAGAAAAATGCACAGGCTATTTCCATGACGAAGATCCTGGGATATACCAATGGAGAGATCAGCAGGCTTTATATCTGGTCGACGACGATCGTGGTGATCATCTGTCTGCTTCTCAGCCTGCCGATTGAGAAAGCAGTTATGAATGTGCTGTTCCGGGAAATGATGCTGACTAGTATTTCCGGCTGGATCGCGCTTTGGATCGATCCAAAGATCTATGTGGAAATGTTCCTGATCGGGATCGGAACCTATGCAGTTGTGGCAATGTTAGAATATCGAAGGATTAAACATGTGCCGATGGATGAGGCACTGAAAAATGTAGAGTAAGGGAGTAAAAGAAGAGAATTAAGGTACGGATCAGGGCAGACTAAGCTGCCCTGTAGATTGCCGGGACAATTTCGCGGAGGAGAGCAAGAAGCGCCTGAAACTGTGCGTGATGATAAATATTTTTCCGATAGACAGCGCAGATGTCCCTGGTGTCATGAAAGTGATCCGGGGTAAAGAAATGAATGTCCGGAAAGGAAGTAGTCCGTGCATAAATTTCAGGAAGAAAGGCAATCCCCATCCCTCGTCTTGCAAGAGAAAAGGCAGTATTACTGCTGGTGCAGATGCAGCGGATATTTGGATGGAAAGCAGCAGTATCGCAGATCTTCCGGCTGATTTTTCCGAGATCGTGATCTTCTGAAAGCAGAATAAAAGGAACTGCAGATAACGCAGGCAAATGAATTTGAGGAGTGGCAGAGATGCCCTCCTCTTTTGGTGATGGATTGGAAAAAGGACACAGAGAGTCAGGGATTGCCAGGACAAATCTTTCCTTTACCAGAAGCTCACTCTCAAAATTGATAGTATCCGGGCTGGAAATATCGAGAATCAGATCCAGCTTGTCTTCTTCCAGCATCTGCCGCAGGATGTAGGTCGGCTGCTCAATGATCTGGATATCACAGTTCTCATACATGGAATAAAAGCGTTCCAGAACCGGTGCCAGAAGCCGTTCACTTCGGTGGGGACTGAGACCCAGCCGGATCAGTGTCCGGGAACCGGAAACGATATCACCAAGCTTCCATTCCAACTGGGTATGAGAGTGGAGGGTAGAAACTGCCCATTCATAGAAAAGGGCGCCCGCATAGGTAAGCTTCATTTCGCCACGGTTCCGCTCAAAAAGAGGGGTTCCGGTTTCTTTTTCCAGAGCCTGAATGCTTAAGGAAAGGGAAGGCTGGGAAATATAAAGCTTCTGCGCCGCTTTGGTGATACTTTTTTCTTCGGCAATGGTGATGACATATTGCAGCTGATTCCAGTTCATAAAAAATCCTCCATAGGTTTAAACTATATTTTTAATAATAAAACATATATTTTACTAATGTCAATAGAGATGATAAAGTAAAGAAACAGGAGGAAGAAGAGATGGGTAAAGAGAGAATCAAAAATGGACTGATGCTGTTTGCATTTTTCTTTAAGATAGGATGTTTTACATTTGGAGGCGGATGGAGTATTCTGGCGCAGATGGAGCAGGAGTTTGTAGATAAACGGAAGCTGATCACAAAAGAGGAACTGCTGGATATGGTTGCGGTTGGAAAGTCAGTTCCCGGAATTATGATCACCAATATCAGTATGCTGTTTGGCTATTATGTAGGTGGCTGGTTTGGAGGTGTCTGTGCAGTGCTCGGAATGACCTGTCCGGCGGTTCTGATCCTGTCGTTTGTTACTGCATTTTATAAGGTGCTGAAAAGTAATGTCTGGTGCCATGCGGCACTTCGCGGAATCCGCTGTGCGGTAGTTCCGATTATGGGAAGTGCCGCACTTTCACTGGGGAAAGAAGCGTTCCGCAGAAAATCAGCAATCCCGATCTGTGCGTTAGCACTGGTGCTCTGTGTATTTACGGATATCAGTAATGTGGTGATGATCGTAGCGGGAGTGATACTGGTGCTTTCTATAAGAGCAGTGAAAAAGACAAGAGGAGGACAGACGGCATGATCTATCTCAGACTTTTTACAGCGTTTATGAAAATTGGATTTACCAGCTTTGGAGGCATGTCAATGATTCCTGTCATCATGCAGGAGATGAAGATCAATCAGTGGATGACGGCAGAAGATCTGACTAACCTGATCGCTATCGCAGAGATGACACCGGGACCGCTTGGGATTAACTGTGCGACTTTTGCCGGGATGCAGACAGCGGGCGTTCTGGGGGGAATTGCGGCAGTCATGGGTGTACTGATGCCAGCTTATACACTGACACTCGGTGTGGCAGTGTGCTTCGCAAAGTTCCGTGGCAATGATATTATGAGCAGTATGTTAAATGTGATCAAGCCGATCTGCATCGCAATGATCCTTGCGGTGATTCTGAATTTGATGCAGGAAAATTATTTTCCAAATGCAAGGGTTGACTGGTTTGGATGTGGGATCGGGGCAGTGATGTTTTATCTGATATTAAAACGGAACTGGTCTGTACCGAAGGTGATCACTCTTGCGGCGGTGCTTGGAATGGTGGGGTATGGTGTGCTTGGAATGGCATAGATCCATGGACAAAACAAGAGAGTTATTCTTTTACATTCTTGAAGAGTTGTAAGAAGATAACTCTCTTTTTTGATGCGATTTTACATAACTATAATCATGAAAAAGAAAAAATGATAGAAGAAAGAAAATTTAACCTAAACTTAACATAGATTTGATTGGAATTGCATAGACCACAGATAAAATGGAAAATGAGCTGAAAGGGAAGACATCATTGTAAAAAGAAAGTTTAAAAGAGATTAACAAACACAGGGTAAATTGAGAGAGGAATTAACATGAACGAGAAAATTCAGATCATTTTCGGACTGCTTGGCGGTCTGGCAGTTTTTATCTATGGAATGAATATGATGAGTGAATGTCTGCAAAAGGCGGCGGGCGATAAGATGAAAAGCATTCTTGCACTTCTGACGAAGAATCCGCTTTTGGGAGTGCTTGCCGGTGCGCTCACAACCGCGGTACTCCAGAGCAGCAGTGCGACAACAGTTATGGCGATCGGTTTTGTAAGTGCGGGACTGATGAACCTGCCACAGGCAATTTCCATCATTTTTGGTGCAAATATTGGTACAACCATGACAGCACAGATTATTGCGTTTAAGATCAGTGACTATATTTATGTGATTATTTTTATAGGATTTCTGATTTCATTTGTAACAAAATCAGAAAAAGTAAAAAGTATCGGCCAGACGATTTTTGCCTTTGGTCTTCTGTTCCTTGGAATTGAGACAATGGGAGATGTCATGAAGCCATTGGCATCCAGTCCGGTATTCACAGACCTGATCGGACGGGTTGCACATATTCCGGTACTTGGTGTGGCAGTTGGTACACTTATGACGCTGGTTGTACAGAGCAGTAGTGCGACCATTGCGGTACTGCAGAACTTTGCTTCCCAGCCGGGAGCGGACGGGGTTACGAGTATACTAGGGCTTGCAGGAGCAATCCCGATTCTTTTAGGTGATAATATCGGTACAACGATCACAGCACTCCTTGCCAGTATCGGACAGTCAAAAGATGCAAAGAGAACCGCTGTGGCGCATTGTATTTTTAATATTTCCGGCTGCTTTTTGTTTATCTGGTTCGTAAAACCATTTGCGGCACTGATCCAGAACATTTCGCCGAAAGGTCCGGAGATTGAAGTGATTTCCAGACAGATTGCAAATGCACATACTGTATTTAACATCACAATGACACTGATCTGGGTATGCCTGATTAAACTGATGGTGAAGATTGTCATGACACTGATCCCGGATGGCAAAAAAGGTGTTGAAGATCCAGGCAGCCCGATTTATCTGGATGAAAATATCATCAGTCAGCCGGCAGCAGCGTTGCAGCTTGTGGCAAAAGAGATTTTCCGTATGAGTGACCAGGTAGGAGATATTCTGAAGAAAACGATTGAGCTTGTGAAAAATGAAGAAGTGAAATCCATTGACGGTCTGAAAGAAAACGGAGAACAGGTTGAACGCCTTGGAAAGTGTATTACCGAATATCTTGCAGCTTTGTTTTCTTCGGGTTCATTGACCGAGCAGCAGGCAGCGCAGACGGCGAGCCTCATGTGTGTACTCAGCGATGTGGAACGTATGGGAACCTTAAGTGTGGAAATGGCAGAATGTATGCTGGAAAGATCAGACCGGAAGTATAAATATACACCGGAAGCGATGGATGAGCTGCAGAAGAGTCTGAAGGTACTGAATAAGATGTTCTGTGATTCTCTGAAGGCACTGCAGGGAGATGATGGTATCGAACCAGGCAAGATGATGAAGCGAAAGGATAAGCTTCTGGATCTGGATATCAAGATGCGGAAAGCGCATATTGAGCGTGTCAATAAAGGAAAATGTAAGGCAAGCCTTACTGCTCCGTTTACCAATATCCTGCATCTGATCGACCGTATGGGAAACAGTTGTATCAACCTTGCGGATGTCGCGGAAAGCGGAACAAGCATGAAATACTTTATGCTGGAAGAAAAATAAGAAGATGGAAAAATCCACGGACTTTAGAAGATTCAAAGTCCGTGGATTTTTTTAATCATGATAAACGATTTTTCCACCACAGATCGTATATTTCACTTTGCCATACAAAGGAGTTCCGGTAAATGGTGAGTTGGATGAAAGGGATGCATACTCGGTTGGAGTCCAACATTCGTTTTCGTCGAAGATCACAAGGTCAGCTGCCTTTCCTTCGGCGAGCTGTCCATATGGAAGGTGGTAAAGCTTTGCCGGATTGATGGTCATCTTTTCCAGAAGCTGAATAAGAGATAAATGTCCCGGTCTTACAAGGCTTGTGATGCCAAGGGCAAGGGAAGTCTCCAGACCGATGATTCCGCTTGGGGCTTCGGTGATTGGTTTTGCTTTTTCTTCTTTGCTGTGCGGTGCATGGTCGGTGGCAATCAAGTCGATGGTTCCATCTGCCAGTCCCTGAATAATCGCCTGACGGTCCTTTTCGGTACGGAGCGGCGGATTCATTTTCGCAAGTGTTCCATGCTCAAGGACTGCGTCTTCCGTCAGTGTAAAATGATGCGGTGTGGCTTCGGCGTGAAGTTTTGCACCCATTTTCTTATAAGTACGAACCAGATCGACAGAGATACCGGAGCTGATATGCTGGATCACAACATCGGCACCGGATTTCAGTGCCAGCATGCAGTCTCTTGCAACCAGAGATTCTTCTGCAATGGAAGGAGAACCGTAGATGCCAAGCGCATCGGATACCTTTCCGTGGCTGATTCCGTTGTTGCGGATGAAAGAAGGATCTTCTTCGTGAAGGCTGACCGGTACGTTAAGCTTTGCCGCCTTTTCCATTGCGTGGAAGCAGAATTCTGCGTTTAGAAGCGGGATCCCGTCATCGGTAAATCCACATGCGCCTGCTTCTTTTAAGGCGTCCATATCGGTTTCTTCCTGCCCTTTCAGGTTGCAGGAAATCGAAGCAGCCTGGAAGATACGGATCTTTTCTTCGGAAGCACGCGAAAGGTTGTCTTTGAGAACCGGAACAGAGTCCACAGTCGGGGAAGTATTTGCCATGCAGATCACGGAAGTAAAACCGCCTTTTGCAGAGGCAAGTGCGCCGGTGTGGATGGTTTCTTTATAAGTAAATCCCGGATCACGGAAATGAACGTGGGTGTCAATCAGTCCCGGTGCAACCACAAGTCCGGCTGCGTCAAGGACTTCCTCTCCTTCTTTTGTAATCAGGGATGCCATTTCTTTGATGATGCCATTTTCAATCAGAAGATCCATTTTTTCGGAAAGTCCGGAAGCAGGATCGATGACAAGTCCGTTTTTGATAATCATAGTAGTTAAGCCTCCTTGCAGGATATTAGTCTGCTTCTAGTATACGGGATGGGAAAAAGGTTTGTCAATGCGACAGGAGAAGTTGAGAAAATAAGACTGGCTACAGAATCCAAAAGAGATTTCAGTTTTGATGTATCCGATCTGGTATGTATCAAAATTGAAATCTTTTTTCTTTTATGCATGTCTCATATTCTTTTCAAGAGCAACTCTCTTCTTCCCAGTTGCACGGTAGAATTCCACGTGTTTTCCAAGAAAACTCTGGATGGCGGAAACGGTTTTTCCAGTCAGGAATGCACAGAAGACAGTGCCGATTCCGATGCCGTAGAATCCGTGGAGGATTGCAAGGGAAAGAACCACAGTAGTCGTCAGACAGGTGAGATCGAAGGTTGTCTTAACGATTTTATAGTTCTTTTTTACAATACCGGACAGATCGCGAGGGAAGATATCCGTCGGGATGATTGGAAGCATACAGTTGTTGGCAAGGCAGATACCGAAGCACATCAGTAAGAATCCTGCCAGGAAATAAATCGTGTGAAGAGGCAGGGAGTTCGGCAGAGCCTGGATCCATGCGTTGTGTACGTCGATCATTTTTCCAAATCCGATCCCGACTACGAAAGAGAAAAGGTAGCCGGGGCAGAATGAACGCTTGAGGATCATCAGTGTAATGACAAGCAGTGTCTGGAAAATATAATTCCATGTTCCGAAACTGAACACCGGGAAGGCGATGTTAAATACAAGCGGCACTGAGGAGATCGTTGAGATCCCGAATTCGCTTTTTGACATCAGATCCACGCCGAGTGAATTGATCAGCAGGACGATGAGCAGAGCGACTTCTCCGGCCAGATGAAATTTTTTCTTATTCATAGGTACAAATCCTTCTTTCCTGATAGATAATAATTTACAATAATTTTATATTTAAGCTGTTTCTCATTATAATGAAGAAAACCGATAAAAACAAATGATTATTTTGAATGTACTAATTCTAAAATAGAATGGAATATGTTAAAATAATGGAAAGTAAAGAGTTGATTTTGAAAAATAAGATGACTGCGAAAGATAACAGAGGGAATATATGAATATCGAATATTTAAAATATTTTTCAGAGCTGGCAAAAATCCAGCATTATGGAAAGGCGGCAAAGGCACTGAATATTTCACAGCCGGGGCTCAGCCACGCAATCAAATCGTTAGAAGAAGAGTATGGAGTCCCGCTTTTTCAGAAGGAAGGGCGGAATGTGAGTCTCAGCCGCTACGGCAAAGAACTGATGAAGGATGTGGATGAAATCCTGGGAGCATATCTTCGTCTGGAAGAGCGGGCGGCAGGACTTCGGACGGAAGAGAAAACGGTGCGGATCGGCAGTGTGTATCCTCTGGCACCGGGGACGATCCCACATATGCTGAAAGAGTTTGGGGCGACATTTCCATTTATCATCTACAATCGGATGACACCGGAGATTGCAGAAGGACTTTTGGATGGAAAATATGATATCGGCTTTTGCTCGGATCTTTTGAAATCGGATGAGATCGAATATTATCCGATTCGGGATTCATATATCGCAGTAGTGGTTCCGAAGGGACATCCGCTTGAAAATAGAGAACGGATCAGTCTGAAAGAGACAGCCGGATACCCACAGATCATGTTTTCCAAGACCAGCGGTTTCCGTACTCTGCAGGAGCAGATTTTTGCAGAAGAAGGAATTAAGGTAAAGCCGGTATGTGCTGCGGAAGAGATTGAAGTTATCACAGGACTTGTGGAGAATGGGTTCGGGATTTCTGTATTGCCGTATATGGATATCGTGCGGCTGCACAATGTGGTGACGATTCCGGTGAAGACTTCAGGGTGGAATTCCAAATTCTACATTGCGAGAAGAAAGTATGGAATCCGCTCAGAGCAGGAGGAGGCATTTTTTCAGTATTGGAAAAAAGAACATCATTAAAATTCATTAAGAATCCTTGCATTTACAGAGAAAAAAAGTCTATAATCTGTTTTATGAAATATCGTTGCGAAAATCAAATGGGAGGTTACACAGGATGATAGAACAGATTGTAGAGTATAATAAGAAATTCGTGGAAAATAAAGGTTATGAGCCGTACCTGACCAGCAAGTACCCGAACAAGAAGCTTGCCGTGCTGACCTGTATGGATACCCGTCTGACAGAGCTTCTTCCGGCAGCGCTGGGACTGAAAAACGGAGATGCGAAGATTATCAAGAATGCAGGTGGAGTCATTACACATCCATACGGAAGTGTGGTCAGAAGCCTTCTGGTTGCTATCCTGGAGCTTGGTGTGGAGCAGGTTATGGTCATCGGACATACTGACTGCGGTGTACAGGGAATGGATGGAAGTGAGCTGTTAGAAGAACTGGTAGAGCGCGGAATCGACAAAGAACATATTGATATCGTAAGACACAGTGGAATTGATCTGGAAAAATGGCTGGGTGGATTTGAATCTGTAGAGAAGTCGGTAGAAGAGACTGTGCATACACTGAAGACACATCCATTGATGCCGAAGGATATTGAAATCAAGGGATTCATTATGGATTCTGAGACCGGAGAACTTACGGAAGTGTAAGGAAAAGAAATAAAGAAAAAGAGAGATCCTCACAGCAAGGTGGTGCTGTGAGGAGTTTTATGGAGGAAAAGTAAGTCTTGCGCTTTTGAAATAAAAAAGTCTATAATCTGTTTAGTGAGATCACAGGAGGATGAGGATAAAAATGGATGATTTAAAATCGTTTACCTATGTTTTAGCGGTTGCAGAGTGCAAAAGTATTTCAAAAGCTGCTGAACTTTTATATATTTCGCAGCCATCACTCAGCAGATTTATATCCAGTCTGGAACAGGAACTGGGAATTTTACTTTTCGAGCGGAAATCGAATGGAATCAATCTGACAGAGGCTGGAGAAATCTATGTTGCGTATGGAAAAGAAATCAAACGTTTGAACAGCACAATGGAGCATGAATTAAAGGAACTACAATTATCTGAAGAACAGGAAATACATGTATGCATGTCTCTAAATGCCAGTCTTTTGCTGGCAATGGAAGTTCAGGAGAAGATCAGTAAAAAATACATCGGGTGTAAAGTAACATTTTCAAATGTTATGGCTAAGGAAATCCTGACAGGCTTAAAAAACAGGACCTATGACTTGGCAATAGGTCCGGATCTGAGTGAAAAGGATTCTTCTATCGTATTTGATTTTATTGTAGAAGATTATATGTTACTTGCAGTTCCAAAGAAGTATATGATGCTTCAGAAAGCAGAAAAAAGAGAAGGTGAAAAATATCCATGGATGGATATTTCGATGATGCCGAATGAGTTTATTATCCAGGACAATTCCTGTTATGTCAGACAAGAGATCAATCAGATATTTGAAGAATATGGAAAAGAATTGAAGCCAAAGATGATCGTAAACAGTTCGATGCTTGCAATGCAGACCTTGGAGCGAGAAATGGGATTCTGTTTTATATCAGAAGTATTTCTTCCATACATAACAAATACAAAAGATATTGATTTTTTTTGCATTGGAAAAAACAAGGTAAAAAAGACGAAAACAGGTATTATATATTTGAAAAATAAAATCCTTTCCAGACAGGAAAAATACTGTATATCTGTTTTGAAAAAGAAAATAAGAAATGGAGAAATAGGGGCATAGTATGAAGCTATACCCCTATTTTCTTTTGGCATTGGTGAAAACAGTAACAGACAATTATAATAAGATTAACGTGATGAGCCGGTAAACATCATATAAGAGAAGAATGAGAGTTTTTGGAAAAGCGCACTCCGAAAAAGCTTATTGTATATGGATACGGAGGAAAAGAAAGATGAGTATGGCTACAATAGGAGCGATTCTGACATTAATAGTTTTCGTTGCAGTTCTTGCAACGCCAAAATTACCAAACTGGTTTTGTTTTTTGATCATGGCACCGATCGTTGTATTTACAGGAACAATGGATGCAGACGGAGTATATGCCGTGTTAAGCAGTTCAAGTTTTCATCTGATGGCAATTATATGTATGTTTTCAGGAATGATTGCTGCAACAGGGCTTGATATCGTAATGGGAAATGCTTTAGATAAATTAACCGGTAATGTAAGTGGAAAGAAAAAAGAAATGTTAATTTTTGCAATTCTTTATCTTGCATCAGGACTGGTATCATTTGTTCTGCAGAACAGTTATGTTGCAATGGCATTTTTGCCGGTGATTTTCAGTATAGCTAAGAAAAATAAGATCAGTCATTCAAAAATGATTTTGTTTGTAATTTATGCAAGTACTTTAGGTGGTGCTTGTACCCTGATTGGAACACCGACAAATATTTATGCAAATACAGCACTTGAAGAAGCTGGACTTTCTCTTTTTGGCATGTTTGATTTTGCCTGGGTAGGTATTCCGATTTTTATCCTGGGTGGAATCTATATGATCGTGATGAACCGCTGGTGCCCGTCTTATGAGGAAACAGTGCCAAGCAATTCAGAGATAGAGGCAGCTACAGAAATTACACCTGAGATGAAAAAGAAACAGATGGTTGTAGGAATCAGTTTCCTGTTATTTGTACTTGCTCTGATTCTGGATTCGCTTACAGATATTACAGTGAACCCGAATTTTATCGGATATGCACTGATCGCGGTTTCGGTTCTTACAACTGTTGTAAAACCAAAAGAAGTAATCACTTCATTCGGTGTTGATATGGTACTTTTCTGTGCAGGTATCAATTTGATCATTGCAGTTATGAAGAACAGTGGACTTGGGGAAGTGTTTGGAGCTGTTGTGCTGAGTATTCTTGGAGATACGAAAAATCTGTATCTGATCACAGCAGTATTGTTCCTTGGATCGGCAATTGCAACACAGTTTATGAACAATATGGCAACCGCAGGAGTACTTGCCCCGATTGGGATCTCTATTGCAGAATCAATGGGAGCAAACCCACAGGCAATTGTTCTTGCAATTGCAATCGGAGCAGGATGCTCTTTCCTGACACCGATCGCATCAGGAACAAATCAGACATTAATGATCTTTACAAACTTAAAATTTACTGACTTTGCAAAATTTGGATGGCCATTGGTTATTATCAGTTTTATATGCTGTGTAGGAATTCTTCCATTGGTATTCCCGTTCTTTTAAAAGACAGAAAAGAGTTATGTATAACAAAGGGGGCAAAATTTTGTCCCCCGTTTCCAGTTTAAAATAAAGTTAGATGAGGTGGCAGCATGAACAAAGAATTAACCTATTCAACTCCGGAAGAGGAAGGCGTATCATCAGAATATATTATTAATTTTCTGAACGAGATGGAAAAAAGAGAAGCAGAGATCCATGGAATCATGATCTTGAGAAACAATAAAGTTATATTTGAAGCATATAATGAACCGTATCGGAAGGAAATCCCACATATTGTCCATTCTTTTACAAAATGTTTTACAAATACAGCGGCGGGAATTGCATATACAAAAGGACTCATAAAGCTGGAGGATAAGGTACTTGATTATTTTCCGGAATATCGTGAGGCAGCAAATGAGTATCTTCAGAAGCTTACGATACGGAATTTACTTACGATGCGCAATGGACAGGAAAGAAGTATAGGTGGAAATGAATGGAGACCATTAAAAACCAGCTGGCTGGATGCATATTTTAAAGTACCGTTTGTAAAAGAGCCGGGAAGTGAATTTATGTATTCAAGTGGGAATTCTTATATTACGTCAGCGATCGTACAGCGTATTACAGGAAAAACATGCCATCAATTGATCGAAGAAGAACTGGCACCGTACATTGGTCTGGAGAAGTTTAGCTGGGGAGAAAGTCCGGAAGGAATCTGTTCAGGTGGAAATGGTGTGAGCATTACGGTAGAAGGAATGGCCAGACTTGGGTTACTTTATCTGAATCAAGGAAAATGGGGAGAAAAACAATTATTAAGTGCTGATTGGGTGAATCTTGCACTCGGTAAAAAAGATCCACAACCAAGGAAAGCAGGAGAAAAAGATTATAATTTTCACTGGACACATACGGGTGATATCTGGTGTGCAGATGGAATGTTTGGGCAGACCTGTGCGATTGTTCCGGAACAAAATATGGTAATTGCTATTACTGCGGCAGACAGTAATTACCTGGAGACGGAACTGATTCAAAAAGAGATTTTGGATCCGATGAAAGAAGAAAGAAATTTCGCTGAAAAGATGTGGAATGTATTAAAAAATAAAGGTCTCAGAATGTCTCTGGAAAATAAAAACAGATCTGTCAGTAACAAAATGGTTTCAGGAAATCGGAAAATAGAAATGGAACCTTTTGAGAATGAAGATAGAATAGAAAAAACAGGTCTGGAATTTTTAGAAGATAAAGTAATATTCTGGATGAAAGATAACAGAGGAACACATTTTGTAGAAGCAGGACTGGACTGTTGGATTCATGGGGAAACCTCTATGACAGGTGGATATCTGCACCATCAGTATGAGATGGATGAAATGAAAATTGCTGCATGTGCTTACTGGAAATCAGAAAATGTGTTGATGATGGAATGGCGCTATCCGGAGATGGCTTTTTTTGATCATGTGTCTTTTGAATGGAAAGAAGACAGGGTATATATGAAACGCTGGGTGAATATGAATTCACAGGCACTGGAAAGACCAGTTGTAACAGCAAAAATATGCGAATCTTAACAATTATTAAGAAAACCATAGGTGTTCCTGTAAGGTAAGAGCCCTATGATAAACACAACGAAGCAAATACTAATGCAAATGGATGTTAAGGAGGAAGCACGAATGGAAATCAAGAAACCTGCAATTGCAGGAACATTAGAATCCAGTGACTGCCAGGTAACAGTAGAAGCCGGAGAAGGAAAAGTTGATTTTTCACTAGAAAGCGCAGTGATCAATCAGTATGGAAACCAGATTAAGAAAGTAGCTTATGAAACACTGGAAAATCTGGGAATCGATAATGTAAAGCTTACAATCGTAGATAAAGGAGCCCTTGACTGTACGATCAAAGCAAGAATCGAAGCAGCTGTTTACCGTTCGGTAGGACAGATTGAAGATTTACCGTGGGGAGGTGCGATCAGATAATGAATCCGAATAAAAAAAGACTTAGAAGAACTATGATGTTTTTAAATGCACAGAAACCGGGACTGATCAAAGATCCTTATATTTACAAACCGGATTCCATCATGCTTGATCTGGAAGATGCTGTTGCAGAGAACCAGAAAGACGCAGCCAGATTTTCTCTTTATCATGCACTTAAGACCATTAACTATAGAGGATGCGAACGGGTAGTCAGAATCAACGGACTGGATACACCTTACTGGAAAGAAGATATCCGCTGTGCAGTTGCAGGTGGATGCGATGCAATCCGTATTCCAAAGACAGAATCCGCACAGGATGTAAAAGTGGTAGAAGCAGAAGTTGTTCAGGCTGAAAAAGATTTTGGACGCGAAGAAGGAAGTGTCCTGATCATGGCAGCGATCGAGTCTGCACGTGGTGTAATGCGTGCGCTTGATATCTGCGAATCTTCAGAAAGACTTTTTGGTATCGCCCTTTCCGGTGGAGATTACACCAAAGACCTTCAGACACACATCACCGGAACCGGAATCGAGCTCATGGGAGCAAGACAGAACATGGTGATCGCAGCAAGAGCAGCTGGTGTACAGTGCTTTGATACAGTATACACAGATCTGGATGATATGGATGGCTTCCGTCAGGATGTTGAAAATATCCACCTGATGGGATTCGACGGAAAATCAATCATCAACCCAAGACAGATCAACATTGTTCATGAAATCTTTACACCAAAACAGAAAGACATCATTTTTGCAGAAAAAGTTGTCCGTGAAATTGATACAAAGAAAGCACAGGGAATCGGTGTATTTACAGTAGACGGTAAGATGATCGATATCGCTTTCTATGACGGAGCAAAGAGAACAATCGAGCTTGCAAAAGCTTCAGGTGTGTATAAGGGGGATTTATAAGATGATTAACGCAGTAGGTAGAGATATCCCGGAAGAGATTTTAAAAGCAACTGGTAAAGAAGTATTTCAGGGTGTTCATCATTTTGACGGACATGTTTATAAAAAACATGGACCGGAAGTCGAATGTGTGATCAATTCCAACGGAAGCAAGATGGTAGACAGCATCCATGATGTCCTTGTAAAATGTGGAATCAAAGACGGTATGACAGTCAGCTTCCATCATCATTTCCGTGAAGGGGATTACGTTGTAAATATGGTAATGAAAGAGATCCATGATATGGGGATCAAAGACATTACGATTTGCGCAAGTTCCCTTGGAAAAGCACATGATCCTCTGGTAGAGTATATTGAAGACGGAACCATTACAAATATCCAGTCATCCGGTGTGCGTGGAAAGATCGGAGAAGCTATTTCCAATGGTAAATTAAAAGGTCTTGCGATCATGCGTTCCCACGGCGGACGTGTACGTGCCCTGGTAACAGGTGAGACACAGATCGATATCGCATTTATCGGAACTCCTACTTGTGATGAGTACGGTAACTGCCGTGGTATTGGGGGAAAATCTGACTGTGGTGTACTTTCCTACGCAATGTCAGATGCTTTCCATGCAAACAAAGTCGTAGCAATCACAGACTGCATGGTTCCGTTCCCGAATTTTCCGGCACATATTTCAATGACAAAGGTAGACTATGTTGTAGAAGTAGACCAGATCGGTGATCCGAAGAAGATCGCAACAGGTGCAGCAAAACCGACCACAGATATGAGAAAGCTGATGATGGCTGATTACTGTACACAGTTCGTTGTAAATACACCGTATTTCAAAGATGGATTCTCTTATCAGACAGGTGTCGGCGGAGCTTCTATCGCATCTACTATTTCACTTGCAAAGGTAATGAAAGAAAGAAATATCCGCATGCGTTTTGGTGTGGGTGGTCTTACAAAGCCGATGTGTGACCTTCTGATCAACGGTCAGGTAGATGCACTTCTGGATACACAGGACTTTGACCTTGCAGCCGTAGAATCTGTAAAAGATCTGCATCATTTCCGGATCAGTGCAGGTGAGTATGCGAACCCGTTCAACAAGGGTGCAGTTGTCAATAAATTGGATTTCGTAATTCTTGCAGCTTTGGAAGTTGACGTACACTTCAACTGTAACGTTGTTGTAAATTCTAATGGTATGATCACAGGAGCGCAGGGTGGACATCCGGATACAGCAGCCGGAGCAAAATGTGCCATCGTTATCGCACCGCTTCTTCAGGGAAGAACACCGGCAATCTGTACAGACGTAACAACCGTCACAACACCGGGAGAAAGTGTAGACGTTGTCATCACAGATTATGGTATTGCAATCAATCCGAAGAGACAGGATCTGATCGAAGCAATGAAAGATGTAGACCTTCCGTTTAAGACCATCGAAGAATTACGTGATATCGCTTACTCTATCGCGGGGGAACCACAGAAGGTACAGTTTGGGGATCGTGTTGTCGGTGTCATTGAAAGCCGTGACGGTACCATCATGGATGTTGTCCGTCAGATCAAGCCGTTTGAATTTGATGATTAAATTCTGATCGGAAAACTTACAGGTTATTGGCAATTGGATATAAAAGGAGAACCGTATGGGAAAGAATCAGGCAGTAGAGAAAGCAGAATACTTTGCAGAATCGATTGGCTGGATGGCGTATCAGGCGCTGCTTGAGGAAGTCTATACGGTTCCCAAACCGGGGCTTGTAGATCCGTATTCCTGTGGTGCCCACACTGATATGGATGTGCAGACCTTTGAAAGAAGTGCAGAGGCGTTGTATCCGTGGTTTGTCAGAATGGCATACCAGGGATATCAGCTGACCTGTACGCCGGAAGATCTTTTCCGTGAAATCCGTAAGACCGGAATGCTTGCGGAGGAAGCCATGTATCGGGCAACCGGACATGTGAATACACATAAAGGGATGATCTTTACCCTTGGAATATTCAGTGCGGCAGCGGGAAGATGTATCCAGGAAGACGGAACGGTTACTTTGCAATCCATCCTTCGGATGGAGCAGAAGATGACTGCCAGGATCTTAAGAGCCGAAATTGAGATGTTGGGAAAGGAACCTGCGAAAAGTAACGGTGAGAAAAATCTCGTACAATACGGGACTACAGGGATTCGTGGGGAAGCGCTTGCCGGATACCCATCTGTTTTTCATATTGCGCTTCCGGTACTGGAGGATGGACTTTTGCGGGGAATGGAGTGGAACCGGATCAAATTACAGATCCTTTTTGCACTGATGAGCCGGGTGCAGGATTCCAATATTTTATCGAGAAAGAATCCGTCAGTACTCTATCAGGTACAGATGGAAGCGATGCAGTTTCTGGAGGAAGGCGGAGCCTACTCAGAAGATGCGTTAGACAAACTGATCCGCATGGATGCGGAGTATATAAAGCGTGGTATCAGCGCGGGTGGGTGTGCCGATCTACTTGCCACCTCACTGTTTCTTGCGATGCTGTGCAATAAAATTCCAAACGAGAACGGGGCAATCCTGAACCTCTTTCCAGTTGTAAAATAGAGCGTATAATAACTGAGAACGGGAATCAAATTTTCTGCCATGAATATGGACTGCACCAGACTGGTGAGGAATAAAAAAGATGACTTTTCACAAATGAGTGGGTGAAAAGTCATCTTTTTCATTAGGAGAAGATTCAGGATGGAGCCTCTTCTTGATGAAAAGGTCGTTTACGGAACAAAACGGTATCCCAGTCCGCGGATCGTCAGGATATACGCCGGATTCTGTCTGTCGTCCTCGATCTTACCACGAAGCCGGTTGATGTAGACCATGATTGCATTGTCATCAACGGCAACCGTATTGCCCCAGACATGCTCATAGATCATGTCCTTGGTGAAAACCTGCTGCGGATGCTTCATAAAGAGCAGAAGAAGTGCAGACTCCTTGGAAGAAAGGATAAGTTCTTCGCCATTTTTGTAAAAACGCATGGTTGTGGTATCATAGCTGAATGGACCGCATTCCAGAGTATCGGAATTGTCGAGTACCAGATTCTTGTTGCGGCGGATCAGTGCTTTTACTTTAGCACCAAGTACAAGCGGTCGGAACGGCTTGGTGATATAATCATCCGCTCCAAGTGAAAGCCCGTACAGAGAATCATAGTCTTCATTACGTCCGCTGACGATCATAACCGGAGTACTGATCCCCTGATTGCGAAGCCTTTTGATAACTTCAAACCCTTCCATATCTCCCAGCATGATATCCATAAGGATCAGGTCAAATGTATGATTTTTCAGGATGGACAGCGCATCCATGCCACAGTTTACTGTTGTTGTTTCCAGCTCATTGCTGTGCATTACTTTTTCCAGCAGCTTACAGATTGCCGGATCATCATCTACGATCAGTATTTTGTCAGCCATTGAGGCAACCTCCCAAAAGTAAAAATTTCAATAAATTCTATACAACTTATAAAAAACATTATAATATTAGAAAGAGAACAAGTCAATTGATAACAAACCGGGGACGAGAATATATGAAGAAAAACAAAAAGACACTGATTGCTGCGATTCCACTTTTTTTAATCGTAATTCTTGTATTTGCAGGATTTGGTGTCTGGAAAAAGTACAGAGATACTTTGATGCAGAACCAGGAGGAACAGATGCTCCTGACAACCAGAATCCTGAGTGAAAATATGGCGATGTCCACAGAGGAATATGAGGAAAGTTTAAGCTTTCTTGCAAAAACAGCAGAGAACAGACCGCAGGATGAGGCAAAACAACTATATCGGGAATTTATAGACACACAGACCAGTTTTATCACGAATCTGTACCTGGAAGACGAACAGGGAAAGCTTTCAGAGAGTGTCAAGGATGTACAGATTGTAAGTTCACAGCTGCTCACTCAAAGCTCGGCAAAGAATAGCATTTATATGGAAAAAGATACAGGTGGGAAAATCTATAATGTATATAAGCGTGTTTTGAAGGATGGGAGAAAGATCTGTCTGATGATCGATGCGGAAAAATATTATCAGAAACTGATTTCGGGAATTCACATCGGAACGAATGGATACATTGTTGTCAAAGATGCAGAAGGAACGATCATCATGCATCCGAAGAAAGAACAATGGGGAATTCCGGTTATTGCAGGAAGGAAGAAAATGTATCCGGATCTGGATTACTCCAGTCTGGAGAAGATGATTGAGGATCAGAAGAAGAGAAAAGAAGGTATTTCTCATTATTATTCGTATTGGTGGACAAATGAAAAACGTCCGAGAGTACAGAAAATCAGTGCATATTCTCCGGTTCAGATCGGAGACAGCTTCTGGGTAGTCAGTGCGGTGATCGACTACGATGATCTGTACGAACCGATAGCTGAAGGTTTCTTGAAAATGGTATGTATTTTTGTTGGTATTTTGTTGGCTGCCGGTATTGCGGTTGTCTTATTTGGCAGAGTGATGCGTGATATGAGAAGAGCTGTGCGGGAGATCAATGATCTGAAAGAACTGAATGAGCAGTTGGAAAAAATGCATCGGAGCGAGCAGAGTATCGCACATCAGCAAAGACTTCAGATCATGGGAACTATGACAGGTGGTATCGCACATGAATTCAATAATTTTCTGACTCCGATCATGGGATATGCAGAGCTTCTGATGATGGAACTTCCGGAAGGATCAGAAGAACAGGACAGTGCAAAAGAAATTTATGAGGCTTCGGAAAAAGCAAAGGATGT
Source organism: Coprococcus sp. AF102-57 (assembly GCF_027686195.1). Classification (NCBI taxonomy): domain Bacteria; kingdom Bacillati; phylum Bacillota; class Clostridia; order Lachnospirales; family Lachnospiraceae; genus Coprococcus; species Coprococcus sp. AF102-57. Next base: position 146,160 of record NZ_JAQCSY010000008.1, read on the forward strand.
AGTGCGCCAGATTTCGTCCCTGAGTCGAAAGAATGTAGAGACCGTTTATAAAAATATTTCGATAAAGAAATTCATGACGCGTGCAGAAAGGATGATGGAATCTGTCTGTACGCCTCTGATCCATATGGAAAGTGAGTTTTGTGTAGATGATGAAATGATCCTTGGAAATGCGACACAGCTGAACCAGGTGCTTTTAAATGTCTGCGTTAATGCGGTGCATGCGATTGGAAAAAATCAAGGAAATATCAGAATATCCTGCCATTCAGAAGAAAAAGAAAAACTGGCTCAGGGAGTGATTGAAAAGCTTTCGGATGTATGGAAAAAATATATCCATATCCAGGTGAAAGATAATGGGTGTGGAATGGATAAAGAGACGCTGCGTCAGATTTTTGATCCATTTTTTACAACGAAAAAAGGGGGAGAGGGTACCGGACTTGGACTGGCACTTGCGGAGCAGATTATTACTTCACATAAGGGATATATTTATGCAGAGAGCAAAAAAGGAGAAGGAAGTACCTTTCATATCTACCTTCCGGTACTGGATACAGAGCATATGCCACAGATTGTGCAGAATATTCCCAGAAAGGATTATCGGATCGTGGTGGCAGATGACAATGCAAAGGTATTGCAGCTGCTGAAAAAGAATTTTGAGAAGATCGGGATCCAGATTCAGACCTGTATGAAAAGAGAAGAACTGCAAAAATGTCTGGAACAGCAGGAGGCAGATGTACTGGTAGTAGACGAGACGATGGAGGATTGCAGTGGAGTGGATTTCTGTATGTCGCTTGCAGGCAGATATCCGGACATGCTGAAGCTTATTATTATTGATGGAGTCAGCCGTGAGGTGGCAGAGGCCCGGCAGAAAGGAATCATTGACGGATATGTAGAAAAACCGGTATCGGATACCGCAATTCTCGAGGCAATTCGGAATCGTGCCAACCAGCCGGTATAAGAAAAAAGACGCAGATATCTGTAAGGTGTAAGATAAGACAAACCCAACCTTAATACTTTTAAAGATTTACCTTAACAAAATGTAAGGAGGAATCTGTAAGAGTGTAAGGTTGGGTTTTTATAATGGAATCATCAAATAAATGGTACGAAAAAGTACCCGTACAAAAGGAAGGAGAAAATGCCATGAGTGAAGCAATGCTTGCCTTATTGGGATTTGCAACCATCATTATTGTGATTGCGTTGCTCTTAAGAAATGTAACGGTACCGGCTCTTGCATTTGTCAGTGTATCCACTGTAACAGGTGCAATCCTTGTAGCAACCGGAACATTTACGATTGAAGAAATGGGGGAATTTGTAACAGCCGGTGTAGCAGGAGTACATGGTACTGCAGCGCTGTTTATCTTCTCTGTACTTTTCTTTGGAATTATGACAGATGTAGGAATGTTCGACAAGATCATCAATGCATTGATGAAGAAAGTCGGAAGTAATGTAGTCGGTGTTGCCATGATGACCTGTATCATTGCTATGATCGGACATCTGGATGGAGGCGGTGCCTCTACATTCCTGATCACAATTCCGGCAATGCTCCCGGTTTACAAACGTCTGAATATGAGACCGACAACTCTGATGCTCATCTGTGTATCTGCAATGGGTGTAATGAATCTTCTGCCATGGGGCGGACCGACAATGCGTGCGGCTACTGTCCTTGGAATTGAACCAAATGCACTGTGGAAACAGATCATTCCAATGCAGGTTGTAGGTATTTTTATTGCACTTGGAACAGCATTTATCTGGGGAAATATCGAAAAGAAGAGAGGTGCAGGCACTTCTTCAGCAGAAAAGATCGAGTATGGCGGAATTGAAGATGAAGCCGTAACAGATGATGAAAAGAATGAGCTTGCAAGACCGAAACTCTTTGTATTCAATGTAATCGTAACACTGGTAGTGATCGTAAACCTGGTTCTTGCAAAGGTACCGTCTTACTATATCTTTATGGTAGGATGTGCAGTAGCACTTTTTGTAAACTACCCGGGTGCAAAAATGCAGGGTAAGATCATTAAATCTCATGCAGGACCGGCACTTACCATGGCATCTACGATTCTTTGTGCAGGTGTATTTCTTGGAGTGATGCAACAAACAGAGATCATGACTCATATGGCTAATGTACTTGCAAATGTAGTTCCACAGTCTATGGGAAGATTTTTACCGCTTATCGTAGGTCTGGTATCTGTACCGCTTACACTGATGTTTGATACCGATTCCTTCTTCTTCGGAATGCTTCCGGTACTGATTGGAATTGGAAATGAATTTGGTGTAAATCCGGCACATATCGCCATTGCAATGGTTGTATGCCGTAACTGTGCAACCTTTATCAGCCCGGTTGTACCGGCTACATTCCTTGGAACCGGACTTGCCGGTGTAGAGATCAAAGACCATATCAAGAACAGTTTCTTCTGGATCTGGGGCGTAAGTATTATCTGTCTGATCTCAGGTATAATTCTTGGAGTTATCAAATTCTAGTTAGATAAATAAAAAGATCCTGTATTTCATGTGATTTGTACATGGAGTACGGGATTTTTTGGATATGCATATAAAATGGTCTGATGATTGAAATGCAACGAAAGTGCTCGAAAATGTTATGCAGGGTATAAGATTTCAGGAAAATGTGATAGAGTTATTTTACTTCGATTTAGTTCTAAAATCGAAAAAGTATCTAATTAACCATAATCAGAAGGTATCTCATTTTCGGTGCTCAATTTTCGAGTAAACTCCCGACAATGAACAAAGCAAAAGAAAATATAGAAGTATGGGAGTTTGCCTTTACAAAGGATGACAGTATGTTAAAATATTTATAGTAGAAAAGTCAGATTTTCCTTTCTATATTTTTACAATGCAGAAAGGGGAATCATATGACAGAAGAAAAGAAACAATTAACAGAAAATCAGGATAGCTTTATAATGCATCCAACGGTAGATTTCTGCTTCAAAGAATTAATGGAGAATGCAAAAGTAAGACAGGGATTGATTGCGGCAATTCTAAAGAAAGATCCAGAAGAAATTCAGAAAACAAAGTTGATGCCAACAATTTTAAGGAAAGAATATCCGGAAGATAAATACGGGATTCTGGATGTAAGAGTTCTCTTGAAAAATGGAGAGCAGATGGATTTGGAAATGCAGGTGGTGCCATTTGAATTCTGGTTTCAGAGGAGCTTTTATTATCTGTCAAAGATGGTAACGGATCAAATGAAAACAGGGGATACTTATGATAGAATTAAACCGTGCATTCATGTTGGAATTTTGGACTTTAATTTCTTTGAAAATGATACCAAATGTTATCATGCGGGAATGTTCTGTGATAAAGAGACTGGAGAAGTGCTGACGGACTTGCTGCAGATTCATATTCTGGAATTGAAAAAGTTGCCACCGGAAAGTCAGAATGAAACTGGGATCATCCAGTGGATGCGATTTATGAGCGGAAAGAACAGAAAGGATTTTGCAAAGATGGCAGAGCAAAATGAATATATTAAAGAAGCTTATGAATGTCTGGAGAAGATGAGTGCAGATGAAAGAAAAAGAAGAGAATACGAAGAAAGACAAAAAATTTTGTGGGATCATAATTCGTTTATGAAAAGTGCAAAAATAATTGGGATGCGAGAAGGACGTGAAGAAGGACGTGAGGAAGGACGTAAAGAAGGACGTAAAGAAGGGTACAGGGAAGCATTAGTTTCAATTGTTATAAAAAAATTGCAAAAAGGGATGTCAGCAGAGGAAATTGCAGATTTTCTGGAAGAGGATGTCTTGACGATACAGAGAATCTATGATATTGCCAATACCTATGCACCGGAATATGATATAGAAAAAATAGTACAAAAGTTGGGAAACACATCGGGAATGAAACAAAAGTAAGAAAAGAGTAAGTCAAATCAGATAGATGAGTGATTTGACTTACTCTTTTTTCGCATGTAATTAGTTGTTGTTCACTTATAAAGTAAAAACACCATATGAGGATGCCCTAAGGCATATGCCTTAGTATGAGGAATGTTTTACTTCAAAATTTTCCGCAAAATACAAGTAATAATTCCCACCACGCAGAATGGAAAATATGCCGGGTAAAGGGAACCAAATACCAGGATACCGCCTCTGATACCGGTCAGCAACTGAACATCAGCAGGAATTGCAGCTGCGGCTAGACTGAAGAGGTAGGACAGAACATATACCAGGACAAAATAAGTAAGTCCGCGTCCGGTTCCGTGTCGGATGCCACTTAATGTGAAAAAGAACGTAGACAGCATCCAGATCAGCATAACCGCTCCGACAGTCAGATAAGCAATCAGAGTAAGATCTGGATTGGATGTCAGTGTATTGATATCTCCATAATCAGACAGCTGATTCCAGAATGAAAAAAAGGTAATCGCCAGGATGATGGCGGACATCAGAACCGGTGCCGGGCGAAGGATGAAAGTGGTCAGTTTCTCAGCGGCAGTACTTCCGGTGCGGGCAATATTCCGGATTGGAGCAGCCAGTTCTTCGGAAGAGGAATCGGGACGTCTGCGGGAATTTCTCCGTTCTGTCCGTCTGGCTGGTCTTTGGCGGTCATAATAAGAATCCTCTTCTTCATAATCATCGTCATAATCAGGAGCAAGCCTGTCTGTTTCATCGTAGTAGTCGTCAGTTTCATAATCGTTAAGGTAGTCTGTGTCGTCATAACGGTCGTCATAATCATCCTGCCCCACAGGGATCGACGGGAGATCGCCTGTATAAGTTACTTCAAAGTTGTCATCAAAATAGTCGTCTATATTTTTTTTATTATTCATAAAACAAATACACCCTCCTTGTGCATAAGTGTATGGTAACTGTTTTGACAGTCTGTGTCAAATAAATAATGAGATGATTGTGAAATCTGAAAAATTGAAAATGGGTTAATGTAGCAAAGATGGAAAGAGAAAGAGTGGTAGGGGACATCATTCTATGGTAGAATAAATCTGTATGAAAAAATAAATGAGGACAGAAAAATATGGCAATCAATATAGCAACAAAAGCAATCCTGAAAATCCTGTCTTTTGGAGGGATTGATGTAGAAGTATCAAGGCAGCTTGCGGATCTGAAAAGACTGGATCCGATGAAAATTTTTTATAAAAAAATGGATCTGCAGGTATATAACGGAGATTATGAAGTTCCGATCCGGGTATTTTTCCCGGATGAAGCATCGTGTCTGGAAAAAGATCAGATCAAGGGACGAAAGATCATGCTTTTCCTTCACGGAGGAGGATGGGCGACTGAGCATGTGGAAAATTATGAGAGAGTATGTTGCCGGATGGCACAGGCGACGGGGCAGACTGTAGCAGCAGTAGAATACCGCCTGGCGCCGGAGCACAAGTTCCCGACCGGGCTTATGGACTGTTATGCCGTGGCAAGAGCATTGTATACGCATCCGGATACAAAGCCGGAGGATATTACTCTGATTGGAGACAGTGCAGGTGGCAATCTGGTAGCTGCATTGTCCATTATGGCACGGGACCGTGGCGAATTTATGCCAAAGAGACAAATTCTGATCTATCCGGCAGTCAATAATGATTATTCAGAGAAGAGTCTGTTCTCTTCTGTAAGGGAGAACGGGCAGGATTATCTTCTGACGGCAGGCAAATTAAAAGATTATATCAATCTTTATGCAGGTTCGGAAGAGGACAAGTTAAATCCATATTTTGCACCGATTCTGGAGAAAGATCTGTCAGGACAGCCGGATACACTGATCCTGACGTCAGAATTTGATCCGCTCCGGGATGAGGGAGAAGCGTATGGAAGACGTCTTGCAGAGGCAGGTAACCGGGTGGAAGTACACCGGATCAAGGATGCACTTCACGGATATTTTGCACTGGGAATCCGGAGTCTGCATGTACAGGAAAGTTTTGAATATATCAATCATTTTCTGGAGGGGGAATAGAAAATGCCGCAGACAAATGTAAAGCACTGGAGAAGGCTGGACAATGCAGCGAAGCTTTTTCCGGCGGCGAGCAGTAAAAGGGATACCCGTGTATTCCGGTTCTACTGCGAATTGAAAGAGGATATACAGCAGGAGATCCTGCAGAAGGCGGTAGACAGGACACTGGAAAAATATCCGATCTTTCTGTCCGTGCTGCGAAAGGGACTGTTCTGGCATTATCTGGAACAGAGTAATAAAAGACCGGTTGTAAGAGAGGAGTATAAGGAGCCGTGCAGTAGCCTTTATATCCGTGATAAGAGAGATCTGCTTTTTGAAGTGACTTATTACAAAAAGAGAATCAATTTTGAGGTCTTTCATGTGCTGACGGACGGAACCGGTGCCAGTGAATTTGTACGGGAGCTGGTGAAAAATTATCTGTATCTGGCACATCATGAAGATGGACTGGAGGATGTGGTTCTGTCAGAGTATTCGGAGAGCCTTTTCGATCAGGAAGCAGATGGATTTGAAAGATATTATTCCCGCCAGGCAGACCGCAAAAAGGAGAAAAAACCGGCAGCGCATCAGCTTCGCGGAAACCGGCGTGAGCTTGGAAGCCTGCAGACGACAGAGGCAGAGATTCCGGTCGAAGAACTGAGGAATCAGGCAAAGACTTATGGTGTATCGATGACGGTATTTCTGACTGCGGTATATCTGTGTGCGATTCACCGGACAATGACAAGACGGCAGGAAAGCAAGCCGGTTGTACTGATGGTTCCGGTAAATCTGCGTAATTTCTTTCCGACCAATACAATGCTCAATTTCTTCAACTGGATCGAACCGGGATATCATTTTCAGGGTGGAAAAGAAGAGTTCACAGATGTTGTGCAAAAAGTAAATGCATGCTTTAAAGAAGAATTGACAGCGGAAAAGATGGAGAAGCGGATGAACGATTACTTCGCCTTGCAGGTGCATCCAATCCTGAAATTTGCGCCGCTGGAACTGAAAAATGTCTGTATCAATATCGGGGCAAGGACGGCAGAAAGTGATGTGACCGCTATTTTTTCCAACATGGGAATCATCCGGATGCCGGAAAGCTATGAGACGTATATCAGGTATTTTGGCGTTTATACAAGTACGCCGAAAGTAGAGCTTTGTATGTGTTCCTTCCGGGATAAGATTTATCTGGGATTTACGTCCAGATATGACTGTGATGCAATCAAAGAGAATTTTTTCCAGATTCTGAAAGAACAGGAAGTGAAAACGGAGATTCTTAAGGTGGAATATCCGGAAAGCGTCATGACAGAAGCGAAGGGGATGCAGATATTCAAAATATTTACATTCCTTTGCATGATCGCTATCGTAACGGCACTTGGCGTGGATTATAGTATTGATAAGACATTTTATTTATCGCTATTCGTTTGTGGAGGTGCATTCAGCATGTGGCTTGCGCTTGCGGTTGGATTTTTTAAACGTTATAATCTGCTGAAAAATGCCATGTGGCAGCTGATCATTGTAACAGTAGGCTGTATCATCTGGGACTGGCTGACCAGGTGGCATGGCTGGTCGATCGATTTTGTTCTTCCGGGAGTAAGTGGTCTGATTATGATTTCGATGCTGATCATATCGAGGGTGTATTATCGCCAGGCGAAGGATTATCTGGTATATTTTGTGATGGCAGCACTTTATGGAATGATCCTACCGTTTTTATTTCTGGTGACAGGAAAGGTAAAGATTGTATTTCCGTCTGTAATTTCGATTGGGATGGGAGTGCTGATGCTGATCGGACTGGTGCTTTTCAAGGGAAAAGAAATGCGTCAGGAAATGGAAAAGAATTTACATGTATAAATCGGTGGTGCCGCAAAATTATCTGGATTGATGATTTTGCGGCACCATATTTTTTGCATTTAAATATCTGACGAGTGCGGTGATCTGGATCAGAAGTTCTTCCTGATGCTTTGCATCGAGTTCTTTAAATAAAGAAAGAACTTGGAATTCAAAACGAAGCAAAGAAACAGAAGGATCCGGTTCACCAATTTCCAAAGCTTCATCTGCAGAGATGCCATACAGATTGGCAAGGGTTGCGAAAGTGGAGAGATCCGGCTCGGCAACGTTATTCTCATAACCGGACAGAGATTTTCTGTGGATACCGGTCAATTCCATCACTTGTTTCTGGGTATATTCTTTATTCTCACGGGCGTTTTTCAGAATTTTACCAATATCTTTCATGAAAATGTTCCCCCCTTCAAACATAGTATAAGTTCATTATAAATGGTCAGAGCAGGAAAAAGCAATGACAATTTATTTTGATTTTTTATCGAGATAGTCTGCGAGAGATTGAAACTGAATCAAAAGCTCTTCCTGGTGGCTGGTGTCAAATTTTTGGAAAAGAGTAAGCATTTTTCGTTCGCAGCGCGAAAGGGAAAAATGCGAGGGGGGGGGTAGAAGTCTTAATTCCTAATACTTCATCCGCAGAAAGTTGATATAAGCGGAGTAATCTGGCAAATGTGTCAAGATCTGGTTCAGCTACACTGTTCTCATAGCCGGACAGAGTCTTGCGGTTGATACCGGTCAGTTCCATTACTTTCTTCTAAGTATAAAAATTATCTTCACGTGCTGTCCGGAGAATTTCTCCTATATGTTCCATGGGCGATCGTCCTTTCGAAGATTTCATATATAATAATAATATAAGTGAAGTGGTATGTACTATTGCTATTATATAAGAAATAGACGTTAAAAAGAGTAGAATTCTTAGAAAAAGTACTAATAAATCAAAAAGTCTTAAAATTAAAGATACACATGTGCTATCATATTCAAACTTTAATCTCTAAACTTTAATTTTTCCGCCTCTGATCTCTAACGAAATAGGAATTGTGAGACTTGCGGCGCCATATTTTTTGTATGCAAAAATCTGACAAGTGCGGTGATTTGAATCAGGAGTTCTTCCTGATGTTTGGGGTCAAGTTCTTTAAATAAAGAAAGAACCTGGAATTCACATTGAGGCAGAGAGTCGGAAGAAGCTTTTCCACCAATATCTAATACTTCATCGGCAGAAATACCATAGAGATTGGCAAGAGTCGCAAAGGTTGATAGATTTGGCTCGGCAACGTTGTTCTCTTAACCAGAAAGCGATTTCCTGTGGATGCCGGTTAATTCCATTACTTGTTTTGGGTATATTTTTTATTCTCACGGGCATATTTCAGAATCTTGCCAATGTCTTTCATGAAAACGGTTTCCTTTCAAATTTACTCCTTTCTTATTATAAAGCACAAAGATAAGAAGACGCAATTTTGAAAACTATGGTTTTTTATCGAATTATTTATAAAGAATTTGCCTATTAAAATACTGAAAAATAGGGGAAATAACATTAAAAACCCACTATTATAGTGAAAGTGTTAATAAAACATTTAATTGTTTTGAAAAAGAAAAGAAAAAAATAAAATGTTTTGAAAAAAGTATGTTAAAAAGACCAGGAAGTCCTAGAAAAAGAGATAATACTGTTGACTTCTTAAAAATTAAGACTTATAATAACCAAGATAGGATACGTATGCAAAAAAGCATATAATTTTTTAAGATGAGAAAGAGAGGAAATTAGAGATGAAAAAGAGAAGAGTACTTCATCAGGCATGTGCGTTCTCTGTCGCAGTAATGCTCGTTGGAGTAAATGCTGTACCGGTTGTTGCGGCTGATAACAATAGTTCTGCTACAACTGTTGCTACAGATGAAAAAGCATTTAAAATTACAGTAACTTTCAATTACTGGGATTATGCAGTGGGTGCAGACGGACAACACTTTTTAACTAAAGAGATGACGAGCGGTGAGACTATCACGCCACCAACACTTACTGTTGAAGAGGGATATGAGTTCAAGGGATGGACAATTAATGATACGTTTTTTGATGCTACTGCCCAAATGAGTTATGAGGATATTGTAAGAGCTGCTGGTACTTCAGAGTTTGTAGCTATTCAAGCAGTTATTAAACCAGTAGAGATAAAGAAAACTGCTCATGTTGCTTTCAATGTTGATCCTGAAAAAGGAAAATTTACAGACCCGGCTGGAGCTAAAGTAGTAACTTATGATTTAGATGAAACTGACGGAAACGCGCATCCTATTCCGAAAGTGGAAGCAAAAGAAGGATATGAATTTACTGGATGGCATGTTACTGGAGCTAATGAAGCAGATTGGTCACCAGAGTCAGAAACATTTTATGTTTCAGGATTAGCATTCTATGAAAAAGACAAGAATGATGGATATGTGGCATTCGAGGCGACATTCAAAGAAAAAGAAGCTGCAGTAGAGAAAAAAGATGCTGAATTACGTGTACATTACGTTGATGTAAATTCAGACAATTATATTAAAGATAATATCCAGACCATTAAAAAGAATGGTAAAGTTGGAGAAAGCGCTGAGTTTACTGCAAAAGATCTTACAATTCCAAAAGGATACGAACTTGCAGATGATAAGTGGAGTACTTCTGTAGAATATGGTAAGGATGCAGATGTTAATGTTAATGTAAAAGCTAAAGAAGAACCAGCTGAAGAAAAAACAGTAGAAGTATATTTCAATATTGTTGATTCAGAAAAAGGATCATTCCCGGATTATGCACCATCAACAGTTGTTTCTTTCAAAGGTATTGCTGCAGACACAGACCAGCAGTTTGAAATTCCGGCAGTAAAAGCAAATGATGGATACAAGTTTACTGGATGGAAAGTTGAAGGCGCTGAAACACAGAATTGGGATGCAGATGCTAAAACATTTGGTGTGACAGGACTTGCACATTTCCCAGAAGGATCTAATGTTGGTTATGTAACAATTACACCTGAATTTGAAAAAGTTGAAGAAACACCGGCTGTAGCAGTAGCAAATGCAACAGTTGTAAT
>NZ_JAQCSY010000009.1:0-134240 GCF_027686195.1 Coprococcus sp. AF102-57
AGGCCATCGCGCAGCGATTTTGTTCAACTGGAAGTTGTCGTTCCTAAACAAACTGCAACTAAAAATTGTTTTTAATATATTCCGAACGTTTCTCTATAAAGAATTTTGAAGAATCTATATATGTGTAAATCTCCTCCACTGTCATATCTGTTATTTTTTTCTTATTATCTACTAACCACAAAAGTTTATCTTTTTCAATATCACCATCAATAAATAAAACGTGTAACTTTTCCTTCCTAATCCATGCTTTTAAATGTTCATCCGTTTCAAAATAGCTACTTAATTCACCACCGGAGAAAGAATGATATAATGTTAAATCCACTCTATCTTCAAATTTTTGAAATCTTACATTATTTATTACACGTTTACCTTTAGGCAATAGCATATAATTTCCTTCAGTATATATAACTTTTGCAAAATCCTCAATTTTTTCATTAAGTTGTACAATTTTAGCTGTGTAATCATTTTTGCGTTTACTATGTATCTGCCTCAACAAACTCTCAAGACTTTTGGTCGTTTTATAAGTTTTCCAACCGGTTTGCTTCTCCAATAGTGTTTTATATATTGTCCAAAAGGATATAATGGTATCAGCATGTAATGCTTCTTCCTTTAAATAACCCTTCTCCAAATAATAACGGGCATCATTATCATATTCCAATCTTAAATCATCTGAATATCCTCGTTGCTGTTTTACATTTTCCCATTCCAAATATTCCTCTATTATTTTTATTACTGTACTCTCCATTCGATTACTCTCCCTCCTCAATCATATTTTCTGTGATTAGCCTAACAGCAACTACTATCTTTCCGATCCATCCAATATTCATCACCGTAATCTTCAATCAATAAATGTTCGCCGTTCCAAATGATTCAGTCACCATTGATAGCTTTACCTATTTTATGAAGTATAACGATGCAAAATAGGAACTTAAACGTTGTGCTTCGTCACTATTGATATCTTTCGGTATTTTAAATGACACCTCAAAATCTGGACGCAACGGATATTTAACCTCGATAAAATCATTGGTAGTCACCAATTTTTCACCTTTGCAGAGCGCTCTTATTTCATCGGCATGATGTGACAAATTTGCTGTAGTTCTGTGTACTTTGAGTGATAATCTCAAGTCCATAGATAAATCCTGTCTTGAGATGTTTACAAGCCATTTTGCCGATCTCTGATGTGAATATCCTTCGTCATCAGTATCCACATTAGAATCTAAATAATAATCACTGGTCACTTCACCTAGGTATATGTCCTCCCCATTTGGCATGAGAAGCAAATCCCCTACTTCCATCTGATTTACAAAAATATCTATAGTTGCATATGCATTTCCAAGGGCAAGCCCCGTAAGATTATATGGTGATTTGGAAAGTATAAGCTTTAAATCCTCTCTTGACTTTCCTTTTAAATTTCCAATACAAGGCCACCCAACAGCAATAATTCCTTTCTCTCTAAACTCTGTTACTCGATTTTTACCATGTGGTACTGGACGAATAAGCCATGCATTTTTCATACTAATACCTCCTTGTTTTTAGATATATCTTCTAGTTATCTTCTTGACAACTTTATATTACACGATCACTATGTGGTTGTCAAGTAGATATCTTCTTTTCTTGTATTAAACTTGTATGTACACAATCAATCTACAATTTCATAAAAAAACAAAGAAAGTTCCCCAATCATCACTAAATGCTCATATCTTGCCACTTTATATTCTTCCAAATTTTTTCCGCGACATTCCGTATTTACCATATGTCGGTTCTTCCTCATTCACTGCTAGATCCGGCAGATAGTAATCTCCATGCAATGTATAACTTAATCCATTACTTTCATCATAAATGTGTTTTTTCATATTCTTACAATTCCATTCCTCTGTTCTTCGTTTTATTTTTCTTACACTGTTGGTTCTCCATTTCACTCTTTCGGGAACCCCAGGCAAGTCTTTCATGAATACTTCCTGTTGGCATTTGCTCCATTTGTCGTTTTTCTTCTAATGTCTTCTGCCCTTGTATATCCTGCTGTACCGCATCATCTACAACAGTTTCCCCAAGAACTCGTACTACCCGGTCATATCTATCGGAAACATTCTGCAATTGTTGTTTTTCCTCAAATAACTGTTCATTTTCTTCACGCACTGTGTCTAACTCCCTTTGCATTTGGTTATATGCCTGCTTCGTTTTCTGATATTTGTGTCTCCACCCATCAACTTCTTTAGTAAGTTCTTTGATTTGAACAGCCATTACAGCTATTTTATTTTTCATCTGAATAAACAACGGTTTGATTTTCTTGTCACGGTACGCTGTTGCACGTTCTAAAGTACTGGCTTCCGGTAGAATTGCTTTAACTGTCCCATATTCTTTCATTTCTTTGCTGACATAATCCATTACCGGTTGTAATCGCTCCCTGCGTTCTTCCAGTTTTTTCAATTCCTGCTCTGCTTTCTCGGAACGTTCTTCTGCTGTCTCTTTATCTTTCTGAAACCGAGCCATTTCTTCTTCCAACTGCTTGATGTCTGCCTTTGCTTCTGCAATCTGACAATTAAGACCTTCATTCTCTGCTGTGAGATATTCTTTCTCCTGTTCGAGTGCCTGCACTTCTTTTTTACGCCCTTTTTTCTTAAAATTATAAACGTCCAGATGCTCCTCATGTGTCCCTTTCTGCCCCCATTCAATTCCATGCTGTAGAGCAATCTCTGCAAGCACTTCTTTTTCGTGGTTTATCCATTGATTCAATTCTGTATCCTGTTTTGAACCACCTTCAAATCCTAACCTCTTTAATGCCTGTTTCAACGAAACTTTTGTATCCATTCCTTTTCCCTTCCATCCGGTCACATAAGGGACAAAATCAACATGCAGGTGTGGAGTTGATTCATCTAAATGTAAATGGCAACTAAACACACGCAGCGTTGGGTTTCGTTTTTGAAATTCTTTCATATACTCATCCAAAATCTTTACTGCCAGTTTACCCTCCTCAGTTCCTACAGCCGTGTCTGTACAATTCCCAATCTGAAAAATCACCTCATGAAACAGCTTTTCCTGCTTACTTTGACGTATCTTCTCATAGTAATCTGTGATTTTCCGGTCATTCCTTTTTCCCACATTGTATCTCTCCACTGCCGAATCAAACAGTTCATGATAAACTGCTTTCAGATTTTCATCACAGTACTTAATATTCAGATGCACTCTTGTCTTATCGACATTTTCTGTCTCAAATGCCCGTCTGTTATGCGCCAGAGAACCTTTTCCATTTCTTCCACTTATTGTTCTTTTCATCGTCATTTTTCTTCACCTTCCTTTCAAAAACCGTGCCAGATATGGCACAAAATCTATATATACGCCAAGTCTGGAATTTGTAAGTATTCTTCGCCGGATACAATATTTCGGAACCTTCTCGAACATTAGTAGTTCGAGAAGTATCGGGGACAAGCCCCTCTTTTGTTACTTTTGTCAAAAGTAACGCAAAAGCACTTTCGACAGCCGTACCGTCCATCAAAAGTACCCTTGCGCCCTGCCGGGGGCAATACGTCCATGGGACGTCTGCTCTGCACCGACTGAAGCGAAGCAAAGATCTATTACTCCTGCAGTATGTATCCGCATATCTTATTTCGGTATTCTTGCACGAACATATTCCAGATCTCCGCAGTACGGTGTTCCTACCAGATACCATTCCCTTGCCGGATTCATCTCCATTCTGGTTTGCACCCATTCATCATCAATCAATACCTCCAGACATTCCCCACAATGAAATCCTGTATCAATCCATAAATCCGATGACAATAAACCGTATCTGTCATTACTGTTGTTATAACCTAATCTTCCTTCTCTCATTGCTATATGCTCCTTTCCAACTTTCTCCTTGTCTGCTATTTACAGGTGCGTGACACGCTCCTGTTATAACGTAATCAGCAAGAAGTTCTACCATCGAAAGTTTTCCGGTATTCCCTTCCTTTCCAGATATTCCTGCCGGAACTTTTCTCTTTCTTCTTCTGTTACTGCTGTCTTGTATTTGCTGTATAACTCCCGATCTACCATTGTATCTAGTTTCTTTTCTAAACCTTTCCGTATGCTTTCTTCGCCTTCATAATTTTCCATCAGAAAGTATTGCAAAAGCTGAAAGAATAACTCATATGGAATCTGTACATTTTTATTTTTCATTTGAACTCCTTTCAAGGTGGCAAGATTCCCTCTTTTTAAAATATGGTAATCTTGCCATCTTCTTTTTTATTCCGACAACATCCAATACCACTCTTTTCCACGTTTTATAGAATCAATTTCCAGTTCTTTTTTGGCATTCCACAGTGTTTTCTTCTTAATGCCCTGTCCTTCTGCTTCTTCTGCAATCTTTTTCTGTGGCATACCTCCATTGGCTAAAATATCCAGCAAAAACTCTCGTGCTTTTCTCCCTTTTGTTCCCTTAACTTCTCCACTGAGTAATTCATCTGCACTGATTTCATATTTTCCAATCCATTCAAATCCATTATTTTTATCCAGTCGAAATGCTATCGAAGTTCCTTACGGTGCCAGGGAACTCTTTGTATGGCACACAACTCTTACTTCCGGTTCATCCTTAAGTCGTCCAACGATTAAAACGCTTCTCGCAGCCGCCTGAAAGTCAATAGAACCAAGTCCCCGGTAAGAAGATTTTCCGTTACTATTCTTGTTCATATGTCCGATCAGGATAATCGCACAATGATATTTCTCTGCCAGCACAGAAATTCTTTTCATCAACGGTCGAATCTCATTTGCTCTGTGCATATCTACTTCTGAGCCCAGAAATCCCTGAATTGGATCAAGTACAACCATCTTTGCTTTTGTCTGCACAATTGCTTCTTCCAATCGGACATCAGCCATCGTCAACGGCTGGTCACTATCATCGATGACCATGACTCTTTTACAGTCTGCACCTGCAGCAAGTAATCGTGGCTTTATCGTATCTCCGAGACCATCTTCCGCAGTTTGATAGATAACATTTACTGCTTTCTCTGGATGCTCTGATACTACACTGTTTTCATCATCTTCCAACTTATCCATGCAGTCGTTTTCAACAGCCACTGCTGTTTCATCTTTTGCTGAATCATCTGGAAGTATCTGCTCCCCTCTGGTAATTTTTGCAATAATCTGAAGTACCATTGTCGTCTTTCCCTCACCGGGATCACCTTGTATGATGGTTACTTTTCCATATGGAATAAATGGATAAAGCAGCCATTCTATCTGCTCTACTTCCACCGTATCCATGTTAATAAGTTTCAGTTCTGGCTCTGATCTGTATTTTTTTGTTTCATTCTTGTTCATGTTCTCATCTCCTCCTGCCCTTCCAGGCAAGTCTCTGATGAACAGACATTTGGGAATTGTCGTCTTTTCCCATTCGTGATATACTGAATCTGCGAAGATGATATATCAGTGAATCTGATTATCAGAGAACTTGCTCAGATTATTTATCTGGGCTTTTTCTTTTGCTTTTTCAACATTCATCTTTCTTTTCTCCCCATCCAATCGAATCATTTTCATCGTCCAACAAATTAGCAATCTTTCTCTGTTGGTTTGGATAAAGGTGTCCATAAGTGTTCAATGTGATACGAATATCCTTATGCCCCAGTCTGTCCCGAATCAGCAATGGTTCCACGCCTTTTTCAATAAGATAAGCCACATGACTGTGCCTGAGATCATGCACTCGGATTTTCTTTACTCCTGCAATTTCAATCTGTCGTTTCATCTTATGCTGTACCGCTTCCTGAACGACAGGGAACAATCTTTCTGTATCCGGCATTCCATAGTGACCATCTGTAAATTCCTTAATTTCCTCTTTTAAGAATTCCGGAATTTCAATTGTTCGATAGGACTGCTTTGTTTTTGGTTCTGTGATAATATCCTGCATCCCTGTTCTGTAATAAGTTTTGTTAATGCTGATCTGGTTCTTTTCAAAATTGATATCTGCTTTTGTAAGTGCGAGTAGCTCACCAATTCTGCATCCGGTCCAGAACAGCACTTCAAACATAAGATAGTATCGTGCCCCCGGCTCCATCGTCTGTATAAACTGTTTATACTCTTCCAGCGTCCAGAAGTTCAAACTTCTCGAATCCAAATTTCCCATCCGTTTCACTTTCTTACAAGGATTAACCGGCAAGTCATAAATTTTAGCAGCATGTGTAAACAAACTAGTCAACTGGTTCTGAATCATTCTCAGATATGAATCGGAATATCCTTTCTTCTGAATCTCATTCTGCCACTGAATAATCTGCGAAGCTTTAATCTCACTCATCATCTGATTTCCAAAATACGGTACAATATGCTGTTGCATCATATATTTTTTGTTCTTAATCGTCCGTTCTTTCAGTTCATTCTGTTTGTCAGCAAAATATACTTCAATAAAATCACTCAGCTTCATATCCATACTTCTTTCACTGCTCAATTTCTTGTTTCTTTCAAACTCCAACGCTTCTCGTTTTGTTTCAAATCCACGTTTTCTGCGTTTTTTCTTCTCACCCATAACGTTTTTCTCAAACCACTGGGCTGTCCATTTTTTTGTGTCTTTTTCTCTGTAAGCCATATTGATTCTCCTTTAATTTCCAATCATTTCATAACCATACATCTTTTTTGCCCAAAATGCTTTTGGTATTCTTCCCGCCATCGTAATATACCCCTGCGCCGCCAGTTCCTTATTCAGAGCTTTCACCAGCTTATAAGCATGCGATTTTGAACAATTTAATTCCTGTGCTACTTCATCAGCACTCATCATATAACTGTAATTCGCCATTTTACTCTCCTCCTTTCCTTCCCAGATGTGAATACGTTTACTGTATTTTTGTATCTGTACGATTTTCGTACATTGATAATATCATGTATTTATATCAATGTCAATATTTCGTAATTGTATTTTTACGAACTTCGTATATCTTTTTTATCTTTATTTTATTTCGACTCTGTGATATGATATTAAATAGATTTATGTTTTTCGTAATTTATCAATATATGAAAAAGGAGGATTTCTATGGGTGACGGTAAGAACTTAAAGAAATATCTTGATGAAAAAGGCACCAATGTCCGTAAGATTGCAAAGGCAACTGGGATCAGTGCAACAACCCTGTATTCAATTATTCAAAAGGATTCCAATATACGATTTGATTTTGCATTAAGACTTGCAAATGAACTGCAAATTGATGTGAATGAGATATGTACTGCCAGTCCGTTTTCTGGAGCTCTTAAGGAAGAAGAAATTTATCCTACACTCCCGGATGGTCTGAATGGTGCATTAGACGCAAGCCGAGTAAAGACTTATTTGAAAAATTCTATGTATCCACTAATGTACCTGTTTGGCAAAAACAGCATGCCTGATGTGGATAATCTGCTCACTTCCTTCTATCAGCTTGACGATGAAGCCAGACAGGAAGTCGTAGAAACAATCCGATTAAAACTGCAATATCATTGTGATCCGGAACGTGCAGAACAGATAAAGCAAATAAAGGGTTGGTAAATTACATGATAAAAACTACTCCTGGGAATAGCATACATTCTCAGGAGTTTCTTTTTGGCACCGTTTCGGCACCGGAAACCAAATTTTCTGTTTCTTCATTTATAGAATCTCTACCATTTTAACGAAAATTTCTTTGCCATTTTCTATGAAATCAACTGACAATTTTATTCGCAACATAACAGAAAAACCCCAGAAACACAAGGTTTCTGGGGTATCTTACGTTTGGACACAGAGTGTACTCCTGACACTCAATTTATATCAAGTTATGATTACTCGATGATTGTAGCAACACGTCCTGATCCTACAGTACGTCCACCTTCACGGATAGCGAAACGAAGTCCCTGTTCCATAGCTACTGGATGGATCAGTTCGATTGTCATTTCTACGTTATCACCAGGCATGCACATTTCTGTTCCTTCTGGAAGTTCGCAAACACCTGTTACGTCTGTTGTACGGAAGTAGAACTGTGGTCTGTAGTTGTTGAAGAATGGAGTATGACGTCCACCTTCATCTTTTGTAAGAACGTATACCTGTGCAGTAAACTTGTGGTGGCAAGTTACTGAACCTGGTTTACAAAGAACCTGTCCTCTTTCGATTTCGTCTCTCTGAACACCACGAAGAAGAGCACCGATGTTGTCACCAGCCTGAGCTTCATCAAGAAGTTTACGGAACATTTCAACACCTGTTACAACTACTTTACGTGTTTCTTCTTTGATACCAACGATTTCTACTTCATCAGATACGTGAAGTACACCACGTTCTACTCTACCAGTAGCAACTGTACCACGTCCTGTGATAGAGAATACGTCTTCTACAGGCATAAGGAATGGTTTGTCTGTGTCACGTTCTGGATCCGGAATGTATGCATCAACTGCATCCATAAGTTCCATGATCTTATCTCCCCATTCGCCGTTCGGATCTTCAAGAGCTTTAAGAGCAGATCCCTGAATGATCGGAGTATCATCTCCTGGGAATTCGTATTCATCAAGAAGTTCACGAATTTCCATTTCAACGAGTTCAAGAAGTTCTTCGTCGTCTACCATATCACATTTGTTCATGAATACAACGATGTACGGTACACCTACCTGACGAGAAAGCAGGATGTGCTCTCTTGTCTGAGCCATAACACCATCAGTAGCAGCTACAACAAGGATAGCACCATCCATCTGAGCAGCACCTGTAATCATGTTCTTAACGTAGTCAGCATGTCCTGGGCAGTCTACGTGAGCGTAGTGACGTTTTTCTGTTTCGTACTCAACGTGAGCTGTAGAGATTGTGATACCACGTTCTCTTTCTTCTGGAGCTTTGTCGATGTTTTCGAAATCTACAGCTGCGTTACCAGCAACTCTTGCTGCAAGAGTTTTTGTGATAGCTGCTGTAAGAGTTGTTTTACCATGGTCAACGTGTCCGATGGTACCGATATTACAATGCGGTTTTGTTCTTTCAAATTTAGCCTTTGCCATTTTGAATATCCTCCTTAAATATACCACCCAATAGGGCATTTTAGTTTACGATGTTTTAACTCGGCTAATACTGATTATATTTCATAAAGTACAGTTTTTCAAGCCTTTTTCGTATTTTTTATGCGTTTTTGTTAGATAAAATCTTTTCCTGAACAGACTTCGGAACTGGCTCATATTTTTCGAAGAACATTGAGTAGTTTCCACGTCCCTGAGTTCTGGAACGAAGGTCTGTAGAGTATCCGAACATTTCTGAAAGCGGAACATATCCTCTAACGATCTTTCCACCGCCGAGGTCATCCATACCTTCGATACGTCCACGACGAGAGTTGATATCACCGATAACATCTCCCATGTACTCTTCCGGCATAGTAACTTCAACTTTCATGATAGGCTCAAGGAGTACCGGGTCAGATTTCTTCATAGCATCTTTGAATGCAAGAGAACCTGCAATGTGGAATGCCATTTCTGAAGAATCGACTTCATGGTAAGAACCATCATATACGGTTGCATGAATACCTACTACAGGGAATCCACCAAGAATACCAGCTTTCATGGCTTCTTCAATACCTTCGCCTACAGCCGGAATGTATTCCTTCGGAATTGCACCACCGACAACAGTAGAATCGAATTTGTATGTTTCTTCACCATTGACATCCATTGGTTCAAATTTAACTTTACAGTGTCCGTACTGTCCACGTCCACCTGACTGTTTAGCATACTTGCTGTCAACATCAACTGCTTTTGTGAAGGACTCTTTGTATGCAACCTGCGGAGCACCTACGTTAGCTTCTACCTTGAATTCACGAAGAAGTCTGTCTACGATGATTTCAAGATGAAGTTCTCCCATTCCGGCGATGATTGTCTGACCTGTTTCCTGATCAGTATGAGCACGGAATGTTGGGTCTTCTTCTGCAAGTTTTGCAAGAGATTCACCAAGTTTACCCTGAGAAGCTTTTGTCTTAGGCTCGATAGCGAGCTCGATAACTGGTTCTGGGAATTCCATAGATTCAAGGATTACCGGATGCTGTTCATCACAGATTGTATCACCTGTAGTTGTGAACTTGAATCCGATCGCTGCTGCGATGTCTCCTGAATATACTTTATCCAATTCCATTCTCTTGTTAGCATGCATCTGAAGGATACGTCCAACACGTTCTTTTTTATTCTTTGTAGCGTTCAATACATAAGAACCTGAATTCATAGTTCCTGAATATACACGGAAGTATGCAAGCTTACCTACGAACGGGTCTGTCATGATCTTGAATGCAAGTGCTGAGAAAGGTTCTTCATCTGAAGAATGTCTTACTACTTCATTACCATCTTCGTCAACACCCTGTATTGGCGGGATGTCTGTCGGAGCCGGCATATATTCAACGATTGCATCCAGAAGCTTCTGTACACCCTTGTTTCTGTAAGCAGATCCACAGCAAACCGGTACTGCTGTACATTCACAAGTAGCTTTTCTAAGAACTGCTTTGAGCTGATCTACTGTCGGAATTTCGTCCTCAAGATACATCATCATAAGTTCATCATCCAATTCACAGATCTTTTCAACCAGTTCTGTATGGTAAAGCTCAGCATCTTCTTTCATGTCATCCGGGATTTCACATACTGTGATGTCATCACCCTTGTCATCATTGTAGATGTAAGCTTCCATTTCCATAAGGTCGATGATTCCCTTGAAATCATCTTCTTTACCGATTGGTAACTGAAGAACGATAGCGTTCTTACCCAATCTTGTCTTAATCTGTTCTACAGCGTTGTAGAAGTTTGCACCTAAGATGTCCATCTTGTTGATGAAGGCCATTCTTGGTACGTTGTATGTGTCTGCCTGACGCCATACGTTTTCTGACTGAGGCTCAACACCACCCTTAGCACAGAATACACCTACAGCACCATCCAGTACACGAAGTGAACGTTCAACCTCTACAGTGAAGTCAACGTGTCCCGGAGTATCAATGATATTGATACGATGCTCAAGAGCACCTTTTTTCGGTTTTGTATGATCTTCAAGTGTCCAATGACATGTTGTAGCTGCTGAAGTGATCGTGATACCTCTTTCCTGCTCCTGTTCCATCCAGTCCATGGTAGCAGTTCCTTCATGAGTATCACCAATCTTATAGTTAACACCGGTATAGTATAAGATACGCTCTGTAAGAGTGGTCTTACCAGCATCAATATGCGCCATAATACCGATATTTCTGGTTCTCTCTAATGGATATTCTCTTCCAGCCAAGATTTTTTCCTCCTATAATTAGAAACGATAGTGAGCAAATGCTTTGTTTGCTTCTGCCATCTTGTGCATGTCTTCTTTCTTCTTTACAGATGCGCCAGTGTTGTTAGCCGCATCAAGAATTTCATTTGCAAGTCTTTCTTCCATTGTCTTCTCGCCTCTGTTACGAGAGTACAGTGTAAGCCAGCGAAGTGCAAGAGCCTGTCTTCTGTCTGCTCTTACCTCGATCGGTACCTGATAAGTAGCTCCACCGATACGTCTTGCCTTTACTTCAAGTACAGGCATGATGTTGTTCATTGCTTCTTCAAATACTTCGATAGCTGGTTTTTCAGCTTTCTCTGCGACTTTGTCAAATGCTCCGTATACAATTTTCTGAGCTACACCTTTCTTACCGTCAAGCATGATGTTGTTGATAAGCTTTGTAACTACCTTGTTGTTGTATAACGGATCCGCTAATACGTCTCTTTTCTGAGTATGTCCTTTACGTGCCACGGTTCTTCCCTCCTTATACATATTGGCAAAGCTTTGCTTTGCGTGAATAATTCATCGGTACTCACATGTGTCTTTCTATGTGTATCGTTGGCGGGACAATCTCCGATGCCTGCCACGTGGCAGGCGATATCTGAATTAAACCCGCAACCAACTATTCTCATAGTTCTGTTTGTGATACGATTTAGTTTCGTTTTACACTAAAATCAAGTGCTTATTTCTTTGCGTCTTTTGGTCTCTTTGCTCCGTATTTAGAACGAGCCTGACGTCTCTTTGCAACACCTGCTGTATCAAGTGTTCCACGAACGATATGGTATCTTGTACCCGGAAGGTCCTTTACTCTTCCTCCACGGATAAGAACAACGCTATGTTCCTGAAGGTTGTGACCTTCTCCTGGGATGTAGCTTGTTACTTCGATTCCGTTTGAAAGACGTACTCTGGCGATCTTTCTAAGAGCTGAGTTCGGTTTCTTCGGTGTAGCTGTCTTAACTGCTGTACACACACCTCTCTTCTGTGGTGCAGATGTGTCTGTAGCTCTTTTCTTCAAAGAATTGTATCCTTTCTGGAGAGCCGGTGCAGTAGATTTCTTTACAGCTGTCTGACGACCTTTTCTTACTAACTGGTTAAATGTTGGCATCTCTTTCACCTCCTATGAAGTAATAATTGGTTACGATTTTAAACAAGTTCTGTTTAAAATGCGCAGAAAAACAGTGCATCGTTTTTCACACGCTTGTTTATTGTAGTATATCGCAAAAAAAAAGTCAAGGTATTCTGAAAAATATTTTCCAAATCATACCTTGACTTTTTCTTCATTTTTATTCTGTACTTACGGATCCTTCGATTATTTCTCCGTCTTTTACTTTTTTGATCAATCCAATGATCTCAGCCACTGAATTTTCATCCGGATACGTTACATAAAGCTCTTCATTTCCTGAAGAATAGCAGATATCTGTTCCCCCGGTTCCATCCGCTGCCACGGAATAAATATTCCATTTTGCATTGGTTCTAAGCTGAGTCTTGATCAGCGACTGGATCTGGCTGGAAGTAAAGTTCGTATCCACACCATCGCTGACACTTTCAATAATATCGCTTGCCCCACGAAGCATTGCCGGTGACATCATCTTTTTAATGATTGCAGTGATAACTGCCTGCTGATGGACTCCTCTTCCGTTGTCCCCGTCTGGCAGTGCCTGACGTTCACGGCAAAAAGCAAGTGCACTAATACCATCAAAATGATTCATTCCTTCATTTACATGAATCTCTGCACCCGACTCCCATCCTGTATCAAATTCGAGATCTGATTCAACATCCAGTCCGCCAAGTGCATCAACCACACTGGTCATAGATGTAAAATTAACTCTTCCGAAAAATTCGATATCTGTATCATAAAGTGCTTCCAGCGTCTGCATAGACACATCTACACCATAGATTCCTGCATGTGTCAGTTTGTCGTCCTGTCCTCCGGATACTCCCGGGATTGGTACATAATAATCTCTAGGGGTCGTAATCAGTAATACCTGATGGCTCGTCGGATTGACAACCGCTACGATATTGACATCGCTTCGTCCCTGTTCTGTGATATCACCATTTGTATCAATACCACTCAAATAAACCGCAAATGGCTTTGTAACGCTTTCATCAGATGTATCGCTTTCAATTTCAACAACAATATTGTGCTTATAAATAACCTTTGTATCCTTTGTAAAGGTTGAATACTGTTCCTTGATAATATTACTGTAAGCTGAGTTGTAGATAATCGCATCTACTTCTCCGTCATATAATGCCTGTGCTTCTTCTCCCAGATTACTGTATTCCTGAAGAGTAATGTTCTGTCCCAGTTCCTTTTCAATCTGTTTGACTGCCG
This sequence comes from Coprococcus sp. AF102-57, assembly GCF_027686195.1. Lineage (NCBI taxonomy): Bacteria > Bacillati > Bacillota > Clostridia > Lachnospirales > Lachnospiraceae > Coprococcus > Coprococcus sp. AF102-57. The sequence continues at coordinate 13,521 of NZ_JAQCSY010000009.1, forward strand.
ACTTCGTCTGGTCTCCACCAGTCGCATACTGAACACCAAATGTATATCCGGCTGCTGCTGATAAAGTATCTGCATTATCATCCGCCTTTACCGCAACTACCATGGAACTTGTTTTCTTATTGCTTCCGGTAATCTTCTGGAATGCATTATTTACTTTTCCTATATAGAAAGAACCCACTCCCAGAATGATGCAGATCAGTATACAGAATATCTTTCCGCCAATTCCTTTTCCTTTTGCCGCTATCTGTGTCAGCAAGGTAATTCCAAGCAGGATCAGCAGTACTCCGATCAGTACCAGGAAATAAGTAGAAGTAAGTACATTGAACAGCATCACATTCACTGCAAGTACTACAGACAGGATAAACTGGATAATTGCAAGTATAATTCCAATCGTTCTGCTTACCCGATTTTTCCTTCTTCCTCTGCGCCGTTTATTTTTACGATTCTTATTATTCTCCGGGTCAGACATCTTTCTTATATTCTGATAGTCTTCTTCCGGTCTTCTTTTCTTCTTATCATTCGAAGATGATTTCTTTTTCGGTCGTTCTCTGTAGTAATCTTCCTCATCATCATAATATCGGGCAGATCTTCGGTCTTCTTCATAAGCATACCGGTTCTTCCCCTTAGCCCGTCTGCTTACTTCTCTGCTGTTATTGATACTTCGCATATTTCTATTAGAAGTTCCATCAGACGATCTTCTCCTTGCTGATTTTCTCTGTTCCATATACACTCACTTTCATTTGTTACATAACTATTACACGATATGACACTTTAATTACAATTACATCTCTATATAATATCGTTTTTACCTTATATTGTCAATATTTTCGTGTCAATCCGTATTTTGTGATTCTGCACAATTTTTCTGGAAATTTTTTAATCTGCCAAGGCATATAGTGTTTTTTCACAGAAAGTTCCATCGGAATTTCTCATAAAACAAAAAGAAAACGAAGAACTCTTCTTAAGTCCTTCGTCTTCTTTATTATATTACTACTTTTTATTTATCTTCTACAAGATGGCATGCCACCTTATGTCCAGGAGCAATCTCTTTCATCTGCGGCATTTCCTTAAAGCAGCGTTCTGTCGCATGCTGACATCTCTCAGCGAAACGACAGCAGTTCTTCGGATTGATCGGGCTTGGGATCTCACCCTTGATCGGAATACGCTGGTTCGCTTTTGCTTTATTCGGATCTGCTTCCGGGATTGCAGAAAGCAGTGCCTGTGTATATGGATGCATCGGATGAGCATAAAGTTCATCTGTCTCAGCAGTCTCGACCATTGTTCCGAGGTACATAACAACTACACGGTCAGAAATATATTTTACGACACTAAGGTCATGCGCGATAAACAGGTAAGTCAGTCCTCTTTCTTCCTGCAGTTCTTTCAGCATATTGATAACCTGTGCCTGGATAGACACATCAAGAGCTGAAATCGGCTCATCACAGATGATGAATTCCGGATCAACAGAAAGAGCACGTGCGATACCGATACGCTGTCTCTGTCCACCTGAGAATTCGTGCGGGAAACGTGACATATGATCTTTATTAAGACCAACTGTAGCAAGCAGCTGCTCTACTTTTGCATCTGCATCCTTTGTTGACATTCCATGCTGTTTCAGACCTTCTCCAACGATATCCTTAACAGTCATACGTGGGTTCAGTGATGAATACGGGTTCTGGAAAATCATCTGTACCTTCTTACAGAATTCTTTCTGCTCTGCATGATTGTATTTGAAAATATCTTTTCCATCATAATATACATTTCCCGAAGTCGGATTGTATAACTTGATCATGGTACGTCCTGTTGTAGATTTACCACAGCCGGACTCACCTACCAGGCTGACTGTCTCACCTTTATAAATATCAAATGTAAGATCATCAACCGCTTTTAAGGTTTCTTTACGGCTGATTTCAAAATATTTACATAAGTTTTTCACCTGTACGAGAGGCTGTTTTTTTTCTGTATTTTCCATTTTACACCTCTCCTTTCTCAGTTACTTTTCTTCTCATGTCTGTATCCGGTGCATATTCATGCTGCAGCCAGCAACAGGTTTCATGTTCTTTTGAAAGCTCATAAGTCTGTGGCGGCATATCTTTACAGATTTCCATGCAGTATTCACATCTTGCTGCGAACGGACATCCTTTCGGAGGTGCAAACAGATCCGGAGGTGTTCCTTCGATTGGCTGCAATTTGTGGCCTTTTGCTGTATCCAGTTTGGCAATTGAATGCATAAGTCCTTTTGTGTAAGGATGTGCTGTATCATAGAAAATCTCATCTACAGATCCACGTTCTACGATCTTTCCTCCATACATAACCAGTACACGGTCGCAAAGCTTTGCGATAACACCAAGGTCATGTGTGATCAAGATAATAGATGTCCCAAGTGTTTTCTGAAGATTTTTCAGTACATCAAGAATCTGCGCTTCAATTGTAACATCCAAAGAAGTAGTCGGCTCATCGGCAATAACGATGCTCGGGCTTCCTACCAGAGCGATCGCGATCATAACACGCTGTTTCATACCACCTGAAAGTTCATGTGGATACTGTTTGTAACGGCGTTCTCCATCAGAGATACCTACCATTTTAAGGATTTCAAGTGCTTTTGCTTTTTTCTCAGCTGCACTCATACCTTTTCTTCCGACGAATACTTCTTCAATCTGTTTTCCGATACGCATTGTCGGGTTCAATGAGGTCATAGGATCCTGAAAAATATAACTGATCTCTTTTCCACGGAACTGACGAAGTTCTTTTTTGTTCATTTTCAGAACATCTTTTCCTTTATAAAGAATCTCTCCGCCTTCAAAGAATCCAGGCGGTTCCGGATTCAGTCTCATCAGACACTGAGAGGTAACACTCTTTCCACATCCGGATTCTCCAACTATACCAAGAATTTCTCCCGGACGGACTTCAAAGCTGACATCACGAACAGCTTTTACAACTCCACCGTATGTACGGAAAGAGAATTGCAGATTTTTTACTTCCAATAAATTTTCCATCTTCTATACTCCTTCCTACTCGGTTCCTCTAAGTTTCGGGTCAAATGCATCACGAAGTCCATCACCAAGAAGATTCAGCGCAAGCATTGTTGTACAAATCAGGAATGCCGGTACAAATACCTGGTACGGATGAATTCTCAGCTGTGCGATTCCGTCTTTTGCAAGTACACCCCAGCTGCAGTTCGGTGGTTTGATACCCAGACCGATATAGCTCAGGAATGCCTCCTGGAAAATAGCTCCCGGAATAGCCATTGTCAGGTTTGTAATGATAAGTCCCATGATATTCGGTAAAATATGTTTTACAATGATTACGATATCCGGCACACCAAGGATCTTGGCTGCAGATACGAAATCAGATTCTCGCAGTTTTAATACTTCACCACGAACGAAACGACATCCACCGATCCATCCGACGCAACACATAGCAAGAATCAAACAGTGTACACCGTTACCAACAACTACCATAAGAAGAATGGTAACGATCAGACTTGGGATTCCGTATAATACGTCAACGACACGCTGGATAACCATATCGATCTTGCCACCGTAGAATCCTGAGATACCACCCATGATAGATCCAACGATTGCATTGATGATGCTGGCCGCAAAACCAATTGTCAGAGATACTCTCGCACCAGACCATGCACGAACCCAGAGATCACGTCCAAGAGAGTCTGTTCCAAACCAATGTGCTTTTGAAAAGCTCTGGTTCATCTCTGCCACACTCTGTGTTGCAATGTCATATTTACTGAACATCGGAACAAAGATCGCCATAAGTACATAAAGTCCAATCAGGCACAATGAGAAGAATGCAATCTTATTCTTGCGGATTCGTCTCCATGCATCCTGCCAGTAACCAATATTCGGACGGGAAATAGACTCCATTGTCTTTGTATTTTTTCCTACAACTTTAAACTGTTCTTTTGTAATTTCTGCCATTTCTCGTCACCTACCTTTTTTTACCACTCAGACGGATTCTCGGATCTACAATACCGTATAAGATATCTACAATCAGGATTGACACGATCAGGAATGCTCCGTAGAAGATCGTCATACCAAGAACCAGTGTATAATCTGCCATGTTAATACTGTCTACATAATGTTTTCCCATTCCAGGAATTGCGAAAAGGGCTTCGATTACGAATGTTCCTGTTAATACAGATGCAACTGTCGGTCCCATAATGGTAATGATCGGTGTGATCGCATTACGGATCTGATGTTTAACTGTAATTCGGAAATCCGATAAACCTTTCGCACGTGCTGTCTTTGTATAATCTGAAGATACAACTTCCAGCATACTGGAACGCATCAGACGGGAAATGGATGCCAGTGTATAGAATCCAACCGCGATTGACGGTAAAATTGTGTGCTTAAAGCTTGTGTACTGCGCAACCGGAAGAATCTGCCATTTGATTCCGAAGAAATACTGAAGTACAGATCCCATGATGAAGTCAGGAATCGATGTACCAATGATCGCAATCAAAATACAGACAAAGTCCAGTTTCTTTCCTCGATTCAGTGCTGCTACAATTCCAAGGATCAGTCCGAAGAACAGTGCAAAGCACAGTGAACGGATTCCCAAGTCTGCTGAGTATGGGAATGAGTCAGCAATAATACGGTTAACTGTCTGACTTTCATACTTCATAGAATACCCCAGATCACCATGAAGCACATTCTTCATATAAGTTATATACTGCTCTGCAAGCGGTTTATCCAAACCATAGTAAGCTTCCAGATTCGCTTTGATCTCCGGTGTCATCTTGTCACTTGAGAACGGATCTCCCGGCATCAGACGAACCAGGACGAATACAACACTTGTAAGTACCAAAAGTGTTACGATGGCTAATGCAACTCGTTTAGCTATATATTTTGCCATTCTTTTGTCTCCCTTCATTTTTCTTTATTTGATAGCTTTGATTATTTCACATACTTCCTATTGGCTGATACATACCAAATCTACCCCTCGAAATAATCAAAACCCTCAAATAAGCAGCCGGTGCGGACCAGTAAGTCCGCGCCGACCGCAAGGTATGTTACCATCCAACTGTATTATTCGCTGATGTCTGCATATACCAGATCGAAGTCATATCCGACAAAGTATACATTGAAGTTAGAAATCTTCGGATTGATCAGATACTGGTCTCTACGTAACTGAAGCGGTACAAGAGCGGAATCTTCTCCAAGGAAAATCTGTTCTGCCTTGAACAGCATATCCTGTCTTGTCTTAGCATCTGTCTCTGTCTGAGAATCTTTAAGAAGCTTGTCGTATTCAGCGTTCGCATATCCAGAGTGGTTATACTGACCATCGCTGATCCACAGTTCCAGATAAGAGTATGCGTCAGAGTAGTCCGGAACCCATCCTGTTACTACCATATCGTAATCTTTTTCAGTTTCCATCTGAAGTCTCTGTTTGTAAGTTACCTGGTTGATTTCTACTGTAATACCAAGGTTCTTCTGATACTGTTCCTGAAGAACTTCAGCCTGCTTCTTAGCACCATCTGTATCAGTTGTAAGAAGAGTAATCTTGATGTCTGCCGGATTAGAAACGCCCATTTCTTTCATTGCTGCATCCAGATATTCTTTTGCTTTATCATTATCATTTTCTGCCGGGAATGGTGTATATGGATAAGCTTCTCCGTATGTCTGGTCATCTGCCGCCTGCACGTTTGGAAGTACAAGTCTCTGTGCAACGTCATATACGTCATTGTTAACCAGCTTGTTGTATTCTGTTCTGTTGATTGCATAGTTCAAAGCAAATCTCAGGTTCTTGTTAGCAAGCGGTCTGTCTTCTGACATGTTGAGCATGATGTAATCATCTGCACCTGTATAGTAGAATTCAGTATTTTCTGTATACTGATCTGTCATTTCAGTAGGTACAACTGTGATATCAACTTCGCCCTGTTCCCACATAGCAACCGCTGTCTTAGCATCTGCAACTGTCTTTACGCAGATTTCATCAAGCTTGATGCTGTCTGCATCCCAGTAATTTTCATTCTTAGAAAGGATCATTTCATCGCCATGTTTCCACTCTGTCATCTTGAACGGTCCGTTATAAACAGATTTTTCCGGATCAGCTGCATATTCTTTTCCGTATTTTTCTACATAATCTTTTCTTGTAGGACCGAATGTTGCCATAGCAGCCATACTAAGGAAGTATGTAGCCGGATGTGCAAGTTCGATAACAACTGTCTTGTCATCTGGTGCAGATACGCCAAGTTCATCGACAGGCACAGAACCGCTATTTACTTCTGCACCGTTTTTGAGGATATATCCGATGAATGCGTAATCGCTTGCCATTTCTGGATCCATAAGTCTCTGGATACCATAAACATAATCGCCTGCTTTTACATCTTCTCCGTCAGACCATTTCAGTCCATCACGAAGGTGGAATGTATAAGTAAGTCCGTCATCTGAGATATCCCAGCTTTCAGCTGCATCCGGCTTAATCTCGCCTTCCACGTTACGTGTCAGCATTGCATAAGTACAAATCTCCGCTGTTGAACATGAAATAGAGTTACTGTTCTGTGGGTCCATAGAAGGAAGATCTTCACGAAGTGTGTAAGTAATTCTCTTCTTTCCTGATGATTCACTTTCTTCTTTCTTGGAATCTTTTGATCCCGGAGTACTACAGCCGGCAAACATTGTTACTGTCATTGCCGTGGCAAGTAAAGCTGCTAATAATTTCTTTTTCATAAATGTTGTCCTCCTTTTTCATTTATAATTCTATTAGCTCATGTGTAGCACTGATCAGGTTCTCATATCCGTCTTTTGTGATGATGCCCTGGTCCTCAAGTCTGACACCACCCCAACCCGGAATATAAAGTCCTGGTTCTACTGTCATTACGCTGTTCTCCTGTAAGATATTCTCACAGTTCAGCCCGATATTCGGAAGTTCATGGACGAACAGCCCAACTCCATGACCAATTCCTGTATAATTATACGGAAGGTATTCTGTATCTTTAATTGCTTTAAGTGAAGCTTCATAGCAGGAAGTTCCTGTTACACCGGCTCTTACAGATGCTTCTGTATCTTCTGTCATGCGACGGCAGAGATCATAAACTTCTCTCTGTTTGGCGTCTGCCTTTCCGACAACTACTGTTCTTGTCATATCCGAAAGATAACCTTTGTACTGACATCCATAATCCATCAATACGAAATCACCGTATTCGATTGGCTTACTGTCCGGAATTCCGTGAAGCAGAGAGCTCTTTGCTCCTGAAATAACGATTCCACCGTAAGGTTTGGTATCTGCACCTTCCATAACCATGTAATGTGCAAGTCTGGATGCAATTTCTTTTTCTGTCACACCCGGACGGATGTCTTTTATAATTTTTTCAAATGCTCTGGATGCGATATCGCAGGCAACGGTAAGGTTCTTGATCTCTTCCGGCGTCTTAATCGCGCGGAAGCCTTCGATTACGTTCAGCGTCGGAACCATCTCAGCGCTGAGTTCAGCCTGCATAGAGTTCCATTTTTCAAATGTCAGATGATCCTGTTCAAATCCAATTGTTTTAACTCCATCTTTGTCTGCGCAATATGCAACAGCTTTCCCCATACTGTAGCCAAAATTGATTCGCCAGTTTACAAGCTCATAATCCGGGCATTCATAAGATGCCTGCTCTGTGTATCTTGCATCAGTGATAAAATACTGATTCGCCTTTGTGATAAAAAGGAACGAGTCTTCCCCCGTAAATCCGCTGATACAACGTACATTCGCCGGCTTTGCAATATAAAACGCATCCAGCCTTTCTTTTTCCATGTACTCTCGCAATTGTGTTAATCTGTCCATTTTCGTTCTCCTCTCATGTACTTTTGTTCTTTCGAGACGGTATATTTACCAGATATGTCCGTCCCTCTGCGACAATGTAATACTTTACTAGACCGCAGTCTAGTGGTGTAAACAAAAGAACGCCATGATTTGCATCATGACGTCCTTGTCTTCTTTCAAAGGTCATAGTTTCACGCTATGACGTCTATGTTTAATTATTAGATTGTCCGTATTGTATGTATAAAAATCTAATCTTTATACACTTTAGTAAATAACACTGTCTTCAGAGCTGCGTGAATTTCGAAGAAACCCTGTTTTAACAGTTCAATTTTGTAAATTCACTTAAATGAATATTTATTCATATGTGTAACTTTTTTTCTTATTATAGAACCATACTCTAAGATTGTCAAGAGGAATGCTATTTATTTCATTTATTTCACAATTTAATTTTCACCTTTTATTTTCATTTCTTCCAAACAGCCTTGGTACATCCCGGTGATATACCCATATACTCACACAAGGTTCTTTTCCAGGATTGGAAATACTATGACGCTCTCTGCTCTTTATATATATACTGTCTCCCGGATGTAAACTGCAAATTTTTCCTTCCATCTCTACATTCAGAGTTCCTTTTATCACCATACACATTTCCGAAAAGACATGACGATATTCTTCTTTTTTCGCAGATTCTCCCGGTTCAATCGTAATATATTCAAAAATCGATTCTCCCTGACCAAAGTCTGCGACCTCAACTATCATATTTTCTTCCGGATAAAGATGCTTACTCATTTCTTCTCTGCGTATAACCGTCTTTCCCGGCATTTCGCCTTCCAGTGCATACTGGATATCAATATCCAGTGCTTCACAAATTCGCGCAAGACTGTCCACATTCGGAGATGTCTTATTCTGTTCCAGCATACTCAGATAGCCCGCTGAAAGTCCTGTATATTCTCCCAAAACCCGGATTGTCATCATTTTCTTTTTTCTGCATTCTCTGATCCGTTCACCAATATGATCTAAATCCAGCATATCACACCTCCTGATTTTCGACTGATTATTTATATGCTACTGTATTTTTTCATATTTTGCAACCCTTTATTTTTGTAAAGTGTTAAAGAATCGGAATTATTTTTCAAATATTTTTGTTTTTCATGTCTTTAAAGCAAGAAAAGCAGACACGCCATTCAACGTATCTGCCTCTCTTAGCATATAAAACCTATTCTTCAACTGTAACTGTTTCGTCAGCATTTTCTTCGGTTTCAACAGTTTCTGCTGTCTCTGCTGATACTTCAGACTCAGTATCATCATCCATATCAAAATCATCAAAACTGATTTCGTCGTCCATATCCATACCAAGACCAGTATCAAGTTTAACGTCACGGTATTTTCTCATACCTGTTCCTGCCGGAATCAGTTTACCGATAATGACGTTCTCTTTCAGACCGATCAGGTGGTCAACCTTACCTTTGATAGCAGCCTCAGTCAGAACCTTGGTTGTCTCCTGGAAGGATGCAGCTGACAGGAAGGAATCTGTTGCCAGGGATGCCTTGGTAATACCAAGCATGATCTGTTCTCCTGTTGCAGGTTCTTTACCTTCTGTTACCATCTGTTCATTTACATCGTTGAACTCAAGGACATCTACCATTGTTCCCGGAAGGAATTCAGTATCCCCTCTTTCTTCGATGCGGATCTTCTTCAGCATCTGACGAACGATAACTTCGATATGCTTATCGTTGATTTCTACACCCTGCAGACGGTATACTCTCTGTACTTCCTGAAGCATGTAGTCCTGTGCTGCACGAAGACCTTTGATCTTAAGAAGGTCATGTGGGTTCACGCTACCTTCTGTAAGCTCGTCACCGGCTTCCAGAACAGCTCCATCCTGTACTTTAATACGTGATCCATAAGGAATCAGATAAGTCTTTGTCTCACCTGTCTGCTGATTGGTAACGATGATTTCACGCTTCTTCTTTGTATCGTTCAGGTTTGCAACACCTGCGATTTCTGTGATGATAGCAAGACCTTTCGGCTTTCTTGCTTCAAAAAGTTCTTCGACACGAGGAAGACCCTGTGTGATATCTCCACCGGCTACACCACCACTATGGAAAGTACGCATGGTCAGCTGTGTACCAGGTTCACCGATTGACTGAGCTGCGATAATACCGACAGCTTCACCAACCTGTACAGGTTCACCTGTTGCCATATTGGCACCATAACATTTCGCACAGATACCAATGTGTGATTTACAGGTCAGGATTGTACGGACTTTCACTTTCTTAAGTGGTGAATTTCCATTTTCATCCACACCGTATTTCATGATCTTTTCTGCACGTTTTGGTGTGATCATGTGGTTTGCTTTTACAAGCACATTGCCATCTTTGTCACAAATTGTATAGCATGAATATCTTCCTGTAATACGTTCCTGAAGACTTTCGATTTCTTCATTTCCATCCATGAATGCATGCAGATACATTCCCGGAATTTCAGCATCTTTGCTTACACAGTCAACCTCACGGATGATCAGATCCTGTGATACGTCAACAAGACGTCTTGTCAGGTATCCTGAATCGGCTGTACGAAGGGCAGTATCTGACATACCTTTTCGAGCTCCATGCGCAGACATGAAGTATTCCAGTACGTCCAGACCTTCACGGAAGTTTGACTTGATAGGCAGCTCGATCGTATGACCGGTTGTATCAGCCATAAGTCCACGCATACCTGCAAGCTGTTTGATCTGTTTATCAGATCCACGGGCTCCGGAATCCGCCATCATGAAGATGTTGTTGTATTTATCAAGTCCTGTAAGAAGGGCTTCTGTAAGCTCATCATCTGTTTCTTTCCAGGTCTCTACAACTTCTTTGTAACGCTCTTCTTCTGTAATAAGACCACGCTTGAAGTTACGTGTGATCTTATCAACCGTTGCCTGTGCTCTTGCGATCAATTCCGGTTTCTGTGGCGGTACAGTCATATCTGAAATAGATACAGTCATAGCTGCTCTTGTAGAGAGCTTGTATCCCATTGATTTTACATGGTCAAGTACTTCAGCTGTAGCTGACGCACCATGTGTGTTAATAACTTTTTCAAGAATCTGTTTCAGCTGTTTCTTTCCTACATGGAAATCCACTTCAAGAACCAGTTCATTTCCTTCTTTTTCACGATCAACAAAACCAAGATCCTGCGGAATGATTTCGTTGAAAATGAAACGTCCAAGTGTAGACTCTACTGTACCGGTCTTCTTTGTTCCATCCGGCATCGTCTTTGTCACACGTACTTTGATTCTTGAGTGAAGAGTTACAACTCCGTTTTCATAAGCAAGAATTGCTTCATTCACACTCTTGAATACTTTTCCTTCTCCCTTGGCTCCCGGTCTTTCCTGTGTCAGATAGTAGATACCAAGAACCATATCCTGTGAAGGAACAGCTACCGGACCACCATCAGACGGTTTCAGAAGGTTGTTTGGTGAAAGCAGAAGGAAACGGCACTCAGCCTGAGCTTCTACAGAAAGCGGAAGATGAACCGCCATCTGGTCACCATCGAAATCGGCATTGAATGCGGTACATACCAGTGGATGAAGCTTAATTGCTTTACCTTCTACCAGAATCGGTTCAAATGCCTGGATACCAAGACGGTGAAGTGTAGGAGCACGGTTCAGCATAACCGGATGCTCTTTGATTACATCTTCAAGCACATCCCATACTTCCGGCTGAAGACGCTCTACCATTTTCTTAGCATTCTTAATATTGTGAGCAGCTCCGCTCTCAACAAGTTCTTTCATAACAAACGGCTTGAACAGCTCGATTGCCATTTCTTTCGGAAGACCGCACTGATAGATTTTCAGTTCCGGTCCTACAACGATAACGGAACGTCCTGAGTAGTCAACACGTTTTCCGAGCAGGTTCTGACGGAAACGTCCTGATTTACCTTTCAGCATATCAGAAAGGGATTTCAGTGCTCTGTTTCCAGGACCTGTTACCGGACGTCCACGACGTCCATTGTCGATCAGAGCATCTACAGCTTCCTGCAGCATTCTCTTTTCGTTTCTAACGATAATGTCCGGAGCTCCCAGTTCAAGGAGTCTTCTCAGACGGTTATTTCTGTTGATAATTCTTCTGTACAGATCATTCAGGTCAGATGTTGCAAAACGTCCACCATCCAGCTGTACCATCGGACGCAGATCCGGCGGAATTACCGGGATTGCAGTCATGATCATCCATTCCGGTTTATTTCCTGATTCGCGGAAAGCTTCTACTACTTCAAGTCTCTTAACGATTCTTGCTCTCTTCTGTCCGGTAGCACCCTCAAGTCCTGCCTGCAGTTCAGCATAATCTTTTTCAAGATCAATCGCTTCAAGAAGTTCTTTGATCGCTTCTGCTCCCATTCCTACGCGGAAGCCATTGCCCCAGTTTTCTCTTGCTTCTTGGTATTCAGCTTCTGAAAGAACCTGCTTGTAAGAGAGATCTGTCTCTCCCTTATCAAGTACGATATAAGAAGCGAAATACAGTACTTTTTCCAGAGTTCTCGGTGAAAGATCCAGGATCAGTCCCATACGGCTCGGAATACCTTTGAAATACCAGATATGAGAAACCGGTGCCGCAAGTGCGATGTGACCCATACGTTCACGTCGCACAGTTGCCTTTGTTACTTCTACACCACAGCGATCGCATACAACACCTTTATAACGGATCTTTTTGTATTTACCACAGTGGCATTCCCAGTCTTTGCTAGGTCCAAAGATTTTCTCACAGAACAGACCGTCTCTTTCCGGCTTCAGTGTTCTGTAGTTGATTGTCTCCGGTTTTGTAACTTCACCTCTTGACCATTCCAGAATCTTTTCCGGAGATGCCAGACCTATTTTAATCGCATCAAATGAAATCGGTTGATACGTTGGTTCTTTTTTTGTTTCTGTCATTCTCGGCATCCTCCTATTCTAAATCCATGTCGTCATCAAAATCATCGTTCATATCGCCATCAAAATCGTCGAAGCTGTCATCTTCCTCCGGCTCATCATTTACATCAACCAGTTCTCCTTCTGAGAATTCCTGCTTGCTGTATCCGTGTTTACCATAATCTTCATCGTTATTGTAGCGTCTGTCTCCTTCAATAATGTGATTCAGGTTTGTATCACCGTAATCTACACTTTCCATGATCTGAACTTCTTCATTGTTCTCATCCAGGACACGTACATCCAGACCGAGTGACTGAAGTTCTTTAAGAAGTACCTTGAAGGATTCCGGAATTCCCGGTTCAGGAATATTTTCACCTTTGATGATTGCTTCGTATGTCTTCACACGGCCAACCACATCATCGGATTTAACTGTCAGGATTTCCTGCAGAGTATAAGATGCACCGTAAGCTTCCAGTGCCCAAACCTCCATCTCTCCGAAACGCTGTCCACCGAACTGTGCTTTACCACCAAGTGGCTGCTGTGTTACCAGTGAGTAAGGACCGGTTGAACGTGCATGGATCTTATCATCAACCAGGTGATGCAGTTTCAGATAATGCATGTGTCCGATTGTTACCGGGCTGTCGAAATATTCTCCGGTACGACCGTCTCTCAGTCTTACTTTACCGTCTCTTGAAAGCGGAACGCCTTTCCACAGTGCTCTGTGGTCTCTGTTCTCATACAGATAATCCATAACTTCCGGAAGAAGTTCTTCTTTATGTCTTGCTTCAAATTCTTCCCAGGACAGGTTAACATAATCGTTCGCCAGATCCAGGGTATCCATAATATCAACCTCGTTTGCACCATCGAATACTGGTGTTGCAATGTTGAATCCAAGTGCTTTGGCAGCCAGAGAAAGATGGATCTCCAGTACCTGTCCGATATTCATACGTGACGGTACACCCAGTGGGTTCAGCACGATGTCAAGCGGACGTCCGTTCGGAAGGAACGGCATATCTTCTACAGGAAGTACACGGGAAACAACACCCTTGTTACCATGACGTCCGGCCATCTTATCACCTACAGAGATCTTTCTCTTCTGTGCGATGTAGATACGGACTGCCTGATTAACTCCCGGTGAAAGTTCATCCCCATTTTCTCTTGTAAATACTTTTGCATCTACAACGATACCGTATTCACCATGAGGTACTTTCAGAGAAGTATCTCTTACTTCACGAGCTTTTTCTCCAAAAATTGCACGAAGAAGTCTTTCCTCTGCTGTCAGTTCTGTCTCTCCCTTCGGAGTAACTTTGCCGACAAGAATATCTCCTGCACGAACCTCAGCACCGATACGGATAATACCTCTCTCATCCAGATCTTTCAGTGCATCATCTCCTACGCCAGGAATATCGCGTGTGATTTCTTCTGGTCCGAGCTTTGTATCACGGGCTTCTGCTTCATATTCTTCGATATGAACAGATGTATAAACATCATTCTGTACAAGACGTTCACTAAGAAGTACAGCATCCTCGTAGTTGTAACCTTCCCAGGTCATAAATCCGATCAACGGGTTCTTACCAAGAGCCATCTCACCATTGGAGGTAGAAGGTCCGTCTGCGATTACCTGTCCCTTTTCAACTCTTTCACCTTTAACAACGATCGGTCTCTGGTTATAGCAGTTGCTCTGGTTGCTTCGCAGGAATTTGGTCAGCTTATAAGTCTTTTTTGTCTTGTCATCCTGTTTAATTGTGATTTCAGTAGATGTTGATCTTTCAACAATACCACCTTCTTCTGCAACGACACATACACCTGAGTCGACAGCAGATTTTACTTCCATACCTGTTCCGACTACCGGAGCTTCTGTAGTAAGAAGCGGTACGGCCTGACGCTGCATGTTGGACCCCATCAGCGCACGGTTCGCATCATCGTTCTGCAGGAACGGAATCAGTGCTGTAGCAACAGAGAACACCATCTTCGGAGATACGTCCATGTAATCAAACATTCTTTTCTCGTATTCCTGAGTCTCATCACGGTAACGACCAGATACATTCTTATGAATGAAATGTCCTTCCTCATCCAGAGGCTCATTCGCCTGTGCTACATGATAATTATCTTCTTCATCCGCAGTCATATACACTACCTCTTCGGTTACAACCGGATTCTGCGGATCTGTTTTGTCAATCTTACGGTACGGTGCTTCTATAAATCCATACTCATTGATTCTTGCATAACATGCGAGAGAGTTGATCAGACCGATGTTCGGTCCTTCAGGTGTCTCGATCGGACACATTCTTCCGTAATGTGAGTAGTGAACGTCACGAACCTCGAATCCGGCACGGTCACGGGAAAGTCCACCTGGACCAAGTGCGGAAAGACGTCTCTTGTGAGTCAGCTCACCAAGCGGGTTATTCTGATCCATGAACTGTGACAGCTGTGATGATCCGAAGAACTCTTTAACAGCAGCAGTTACAGGCTTGATATTGATCAGTGACTGCGGAGAAATGCCCTCCAGATCCTGTGTTGTCATTCTTTCACGGACAACTCTTTCCAGTCTTGAAAGACCGATTCTGTACTGATTCTGGAGAAGTTCTCCAACCGCACGGATACGTCTGTTACCCAAGTGGTCAATATCATCATCTTTACCGATTCCATATTCAAGATGCATATTGTAATTGATAGACGCCATAATGTCTTCTTTTGTAATATGCTTCGGAATCAGTTCATGAATATTCTTATGAATTGCTTCTTTCAGCTCATCGATATCTCCGGCTGTCTCTTCCAGGAGTTCAGCAAGTACCGGATAGTATACCAGTTCAGTTACGCCAACTTCTTCCGGATCGATTCCACATACAGCTTTGAGATCTACCATCATATTAGAAAGTACTTTGATATTACGGTCACTTTCTTCTCTTGCGATCCACACATATGGAACAGCTGCATTCTGGATGGCATCTGCAAGTTCTCTGTCAACGACAGCTCCTGCTTCTGCAATTACTTCACCTGTCATCGGGCTTACTACGTCTTCAGCCAGCGTATGTCCTGTGATACGGTTCTTGAGCATAAGCTTCTTATTAAATTTATAACGTCCAACCTTTGCAAGGTCATAACGTCTCGGGTCAAAGAACATGCTGGTGATCAGACTTTCTGCACTGTCTACAGCAAGCGGTTCACCCGGACGGATCTTCTTATATAATTCGAGAAGACCTTCCTGATAGTTCTCTGAAGTATCCTTTGTAAAACTTGCGAGAATCTTTGGCTCTTCACCAAAAAGATCGATAATCTCAGCATTCGTTCCAATACCAAGTGCACGGATCAGGACTGTGATCGGCACCTTACGGGTTCTGTCCACACGGACATAGAAAACGTCATTGGAGTCCGTCTCATATTCAAGCCATGCACCCCTGTTCGGGATAACGGTGCAAGAGTATAATTCTTTACCAAGTTTATCATGCGCAATTCCATAATAAATACCAGGTGAACGCACCAGCTGGCTGACAATAACACGTTCCGCACCATTGATTACAAAGGTACCGGTTCTTGTCATAATCGGTAAATCACCCATAAAGATCTCATGTTCATTGATCTCATCTGTCTCTTTGTTGTGAAGTCTTACCTTCACTTTAAGCGGTGCAGCATAAGTAGCATCGCGTTCTTTACATTCCTCGATTGTGTACTTGGTTTCATCTGTGCACAATGTAAAGTCGACAAATTCCAGGCTCAGATGTCCGCTGTAATCGGTAATCGGAGAAATATCATCAAATACTTCTTTTAATCCTTCATCCAGGAACCATTTGTAAGAGTCGGTCTGAACTTCGATCAAATTAGGCATTTGGAGTACTTCTTTTTGCCGGGAATAGCTCATGCGCATACTTTTTCCGTTTGTGATGGGACGAATTCTGTTTTTCTCCATTTGACGTTTCACTCCTTATATGATAAATTTTCGGGTTATTTCCGCCTTATTCAGGGCGCACTTATGGCATACGTTTCCACAATAGCGCATTTTTTACTTTACCACAGGTTTTTCCCGATTGTCAAGTCTAACTTTTCAAAGAATTGTATTTTTATTGTATTTTATAATGTAAGTGGCAAAATTTACTTTCGGTCCCTTTGATACCAGATTGCTACGTGCTTTGCACTCTCGCAATCCTCATCATCATTGTATGCATACCGCAGAAAAGTATAAAAAATCAAAAGAGCGTATCACTGCAGGAAATCCTGCGCGATACGCTCTTGTCATTCACAGTGTGATAACCAAAATTACTTAAGGTTAACTTCTGCTCCTTCAGCTTCAAGTTTTGTTTTGATTTCTTCAGCTTCAGCTTTAGAAACGCCTTCTTTAACTACCTTCGGTGCTCCGTCAACTAATTCTTTAGCTTCTTTAAGTCCAAGTCCTGTGATTTCACGAACAACTTTGATAACTTTAACTTTAGATGCTCCAGCAGAAACAAGTTCTACGTCGAACTCATCTTTTTCTTCTGCTGCTGCTCCACCTTCTGCAGCTGCTGCTACTACAACACCTGCTGCTGCGGATACACCAAATTCTTCTTCACATGCTTTAACTAAGTCATTTAATTCAAGTACAGATAATTCTTTGATAGCTTCAATAAATTCTGCTGTTGTTAATTTTGCCATTTTATTTTCCTCCATTTGATTTTAATGATTGGCTCTTTCGCCTCTTACTGTTCCCACACTCGGATGGGATTCCGGTACAGCTTACTCTGCTGCCGGTGCTTCTGCTTCAGCTTCTGCCGGAGCATCACCCTGTTCTGCGATCTGATTAAGAACACGAGCAAGGTTTGTAATAGGTGACTGTAAGCTTCCAAGTAATTTGGACAGCAGTACTTCTCTTGACGGAATCTTAGAAAGTTCCTGTATACCAGCTGCGTCATATACTGAGCCTTCAACTACACCTGCTTTTACTTCAAGAGCTTCTGCTTTCTTAGCGAAATTGCAGATGATTCTTGCCGGTGCTGTTGCATCTTCTTTAGAAATTGCAATAGCGTTCGGTCCTTCCAGATATTCGTCAAGCTGTGCGAAATCTGTTCCTTCAAAAGCTCTCTTCATCATTGTGTTCTTGCAAACTTTGTAGATAACACCTGCTTCTCTCAGCTGTTTACGAAGTTCAGTATCCTGAGCTACTGTAAGTCCACAGTAGTTAACGATAACTGCTGACTGAGCATCTGTGAGATCTTCAACGATTGCCTGTACGATAGGTTGTTTTAATTCAACTTTTGCCACGAATGGTGCACCTCCTTGTAGTATTTTCAACTGCCAGAAAGTCTCGGTCCCAGCGGGGACTTTCATATCACGCAATCATGCGCTAAAAAACCTCCGCGCCAAAGCACAGAGGTTTACAAATTCAAATCTAATGAATCTTGTCTTCCTCGGTAGGCGTTTTGACCCTTATGCCTTACGGCACCTACTGTCTTCGGCAGTTACTTCGTAAATATAGCATACGTTTACCAGAAAGTCAAGTGTATTTTTTCAATTTTTTCAATTTCATCCAGTTTCTTCTATTATAAGTCCAAACCATCCAGAACTTCCTTCAATTCTTTTGCAGATGAAAGCAATTTTTCTTTTTCTTCATCGCTCAGTGGAATCTCAAGAACTTTTTCTGCACCTTTCTGCGAAACTATGGTCGGAACACTGATACAGAGTCCTTCCAGTCCGTATTCTCCCTCCATCAGACTCGTGACAGGAAGAACCGCATTTTCATTCATAACAATGCTTTCTGCAATTCTCGCAACCGCCATTGCCACACCATAATAGGTTGCACCCTTTTTCTGGATAATATCATAAGCACTGTCCCGCACGGTCTTATAAATTCTTTCCATAGATTCCTGATGCTGATAATGTCCGCGAAGTTCACAGAAATCATTGATTGGAATTCCCGCTACATTTGCCCCGCTCCATACAGCAAGCTCACTGTCTCCATGCTCTCCGATGATATTGGCATGTACGCTCCGGCTCGCAACCTGAAGATGTTCACTTAACAGATAGCGGAATCTTGCAGTATCCAGAACGGTTCCGCTTCCGAATACTCTTTCCTTCGGATATCCGGAAATCTTAAGTGCCGCATAAGTCAGAATATCCACCGGATTTGCTACAACAAGCAGGATTCCTTCAAATCCGCGTTTTGTGATTTCCGGAATAATCGATTTGAAAATTGCTACATTTTTGTGTACCAGATCCCGTCTTGTCTCTCCCGGTTTTTGATTTGCCCCAGCTGTAATGATGATTAGTGAACAATCACTGATATCATCATAAGATCCCGCATATATTTTCATCGGGTGCGCATATGGTCTACCGTGGCTTATGTCCATTGCCTCCCCTTCTGCTTTTTCTTTATTCGCATCGATCAGTACCAGTTCGGAAAAGATCCCTTTCTGAAGTAAGCTGAACGCAGAGGACGCTCCTACAAACCCACATCCGATAATTGCTGCCTTTTGAATATTAACCATGACAAAGTGCCTCCTTTTAATTGCTTGATATTTTTTTCACAGGCATAGGTTATCATTATTTTCCCCGATTTTCAATGTTTTCATGCATTGTTCGTCAAAAAATGCACAATGTATACAGAATACTGTTTGTTAGATTTCATGTTGCACAAAAAGACACCGTAACGGATCACTCCGCATACGGTGTCTCTATTATTTACATTTATTCAATACTGATTAAGCAAGCTTCATTGGGTTGATTTTTACACCAGGTCCCATTGTAGAAGTAAGTGTCACACTCTTAAGATACTGACCCTTTACTGCTGCCGGTTTAGCTTTGTTAATCGCATCGATAAGCGTCTGGAAGTTGTCAGCAAGCTGTTCTTCAGTGAAAGAAGCTTTTCCTACCGGTACATGGATGATATTTGTCTTGTCCAATCTGTACTCAATCTTACCAGCTTTGATTTCGTTGATAGCTTTTGTAACGTCCATTGTTACTGTACCAGCCTTCGGGTTTGGCATTAAACCTTTTGGTCCAAGTACACGTCCGAGACGTCCAACAACACCCATCATATCCGGTGTGGCTACAACTACATCGAATTCGAACCAGTTTTCATTCTGGATCTTCGGAATGAGTTCATCTCCACCTACGTAATCTGCTCCGGCAGCTTTAGCTTCTTCAGCTTTAGCGTCCTTAGCAAATACAAGGATACGAACCTTTTTACCAGTTCCGTGCGGAAGAACTACAGCGCCACGGATCTGCTGATCTGCATGACGTCCGTCACATCCTGTTCTGATATGAGCTTCGATTGTTTCATCAAATTTAGCTGTCGCGCTCTTCTTAACAAGTGCGATCGCTTCATCTCTATCATAGAGAGTTGCTCTGTCGATTAACTTTGCAGCTTCTACGTATTTCTTTCCTCTTTTCATTCTAAATACCTCCTAGTGGTGATTACGGGAATTCCCTCCCACGTATTTTTTCAGTTTCCTTACATTCTGCTTATGCAGTCTGAATTAGTCCTCTACTACAGTTACACCCATGCTGCGGCATGTTCCTTCGATCATGCTCATAGCTGATTCTACGGATGCAGCGTTCAGGTCTGGCATCTTGAGTTCTGCGATTTCCTTTACCTGAGCTTTTGTAATCTTAGCAACTTTTGTCTTGTTCGGAACACCTGAACCAGATTTAAGGTTGCAGGCTTTCTTAATAAGAACTGCTGCCGGAGGAGTCTTTGTAACGAAGCTGAAACTTCTGTCACTGTAAACTGTAATTACTACAGGAATGATCAGATCTCCCTGATCAGCTGTCTTTGCGTTGAACTGTTTTGTAAATTCAACGATATTTACACCGTGCTGTCCAAGAGCAGGACCAACCGGTGGAGCCGGAGTAGCCTTTCCAGCTGGAATCTGTAATTTGATATAACCTGAAACTTTTTTTGCCATTTTAAAGTACCTCCTTGTGGTATTTGCGGGGATTTCCCTCCCACGTGTTCATTATGCACTGCGCATAAAGTTACATTTTTTTGACTTCTGCGAAACTGATTTCTACCGGCGTTTCGCGGCCGAATAAATCAACATTGATCGTCAGGCTCTGCTTAGCCATATTGATAGTCTGAATCATGCCGACTGTTCCTTCCCAGGCTCCGCCTGTTACTGTCACAGTATCTCCTTCTTCAAAATCTACCACGATGTCTTCTTTCTGGATACCAAGTGGTGCCATCTCTTCATCTGTAAGCGGAACCGGTTTGGATCCAGGACCTACAAATCCTGTAACACCTCTTGTGTTCCGTACCACATACCAGGTATCATCGTTCATGATCATGTGGATCAGAACATATCCCGGAAACATCTTTTTCTGAGACGCTTTCTGTACGCCGTTCTTTAATTCGACAACTTCCTGCATCGGAACACGGACCTCAAGGATCTCATCTTCCAGATGACGGTTCTCGATCGTTTTGTCAATGTTGGCTTTTACCTTGTTCTCATACCCTGAATAGGTATGCACAACATACCATTTTGCTTCTGCCATAAACTCACCTTTCCTGCATTACCATTTATCAGTATCTTATCTAACTAATAAATCTACCCCGAATTTTACCAGGATATCACAGATCGTGATAATCGCTCCTAAGATAACGGAAACAACTACGACCGCAGCTGTCTGTTTGGTAAGTGTGGTTTTGTCTGGCCAGATAATCTTATTAAACTCAGCTTTCAGACCTTTGAAGAAAGGAGTTTTCTTCTCTTTTGCCTTCGCTTTGTCTTTAGATTCGCCCATAACATTCACTCCCCTTCAACGACTATTTCGTCTCTTTGTGTAATGTGTGTGATTTGCAGAATCTACAGTATTTCTTTGTTTCCATGCGTTCCGGATGAGACTTCTTATCCTTTGTCATGTTGTAGTTACGATGCTTGCATTCTGTACATTCCAGTGTAATTCTTGTACGCACAACTTCCACCTCGCTTTTTATGTTCTAATTTTTAGTTGCATGACAGCTTGCGAGGCTGTCGTGAAAGCTTCACGCCTGAAACTTTCTTTGTTAAAAATAGGCATAAA
This sequence comes from Coprococcus sp. AF102-57, assembly GCF_027686195.1. Classification (NCBI taxonomy): domain Bacteria; kingdom Bacillati; phylum Bacillota; class Clostridia; order Lachnospirales; family Lachnospiraceae; genus Coprococcus; species Coprococcus sp. AF102-57. Next base: position 35,161 of record NZ_JAQCSY010000009.1, read on the forward strand.
AAAAAGACCTATACTTCCATTCGCTAGGTTAGTGTACCATACCGAAAGTATAAAGTCAAGAAATTAAATAATTTTTTGTGAAAGCCTTCGGACTGTCTAGGTACATCCGGAATCTGCTCTCATCCAGGCATATTCCCGGTGCACCAGGCTAAAATTTCAGCCGCAGAATGAAATCCGCGGCTGAAACTTCTTATTTATCTGTCACTTTTTCCAATGTGATATTCTACCTTCATACCACGCATGATAGTTCTTGATGCGATATCCACAAAGTTAAATCCAAATGCAATTGCAACACAGGTTGCAAAAAGTGTGATCGTCTGTTCCAGAAGCATATGCATATTCCCACTTACGCATGCGTACATTACATAGTACAGATTCGGTCCAGGAATCAGCGGGAATACAGACGCTGTCAGGAAAATTGTTGATGGAGCTTTATTTATCCGTGACATGATAAATGCATAGAATGCAACGAATGTCGCCGCAATTGTAGTTGCAAGGAAGTTACTTGGACGCACCTCATAAACAAGTGCATAAATCAGCCATGTAAAAAATGCTCCGATTCCGCAGTAAACCACCTGCATGCCCCGGATCTTAAACCACAGTGCAAATCCCACGCAGGCTGCGGTACAGGAAATCAGCTGTACGATCAGATTCGGGGTAAGGATAAATCCTTCCGCCTCTACACCACCAAAAAGAATCATCGGTATTGCCGTACCAAATGCGATTCCGGACGCACCAAGCATAGAATTCATGATATTGATCGATCCGGAAATAAAATCTTTCTGAAGCAGATCACGGATTCCATTCGTCGTACTCAGTCCACTGATCAGGAGCATGACAATTCCGATCATGATACGCTCCTCATGATCCGCAAATCCAAATTTGACAGATAACAGAATGATCATCTCTGCAATAAACGATAAGATCAGGTTATATGCCATCAGGTTCTTCTCACGTTCGGCAAGCCAGTTTCCTACTGCAACGATCACAATTGATACAATCACCGCAATGATCGCATCCCTTACATTACATCCAAAGAATACCGCGAATCCGGTACCTCCTAAAATACCGGCCGCATAATGGGTGTACCACTTCTGCTCCGGTCTTCCCATCACCTCTTCAAACTGTCTTCTCAGTTCTTTTGCATCCGGCTTTTCTTTACAGACTTTACGGCACAGATTATTCAGATAATCCAGCTTGTCAAAGTCACATTCCCCTATTTCTACCAGCCGAATCTGTGTAATAATCTGCCCTTCCGGTGTCTCTACCGTAATCTGGATATTGCTTGGTATAACAAAAATATCATACTTTACAAATCCATAACTTCTGCAAATACGGTACAGACTGTCCTGCAGACGAAAGTTCTCCGCTCCACATCTAATCATAGCTTCCCCAATGTCCAGGATCCCCTGTACAATTCTCTCGTAATCGTATTTCACATTCATTTTCCTTTTCCCAAAACCTCTCTCTTTTGTTCTTCTTACAAAGCCAGTTGTTCCGCCCTCCCGAACACTTCAGCCATACGAAGTAATGATATCATGATGTATCAAAAAGTCAACTAAATTCGGAGAATTTCTTCTAATATGTTATTTTTCTCCAGCCTTTTTCAGTCCTTCTTCTTCCCGGAATGCTCCTGGTGTCATCCCATACATTTTCTTAAATATTCTTACAAAATAACTTGTATTATCTATTCCCACATCTGCGGCAACCCGAATAACCGTATCATTCGTCTTACACAATAATTCTTTTGCCCTCTCCAGCCTGTAATCGATCAAATATTTCACCGGAGTCGTCCCTATTCCACGCTTAAAGCATCGAAGGGCTTCACTTTTACTAATATTCGCTTCCGCCGCCAGCCTTTCCAAAGAAATTCGTTCTTTATAATGGTTTTCTATAAACTGCATCATCTCTCTGAGCCGCGACTGTAAAAGGAGATTCTTATTCCGGGACTCTCTCTGTACAATATCCGGAACTTCTTCAAACAATTCATCCCATAATCTGCTGATCTTGTTCTGTATAATCAGTTCTTTTCTAAGCATTTCCTTTCCGGCATCTTTGTATATCTCATCCAGCAGACTTAATATACCACTATTTTTTTCTTTTTCCAAAATCACATATTCTTTACCATATGTAATTACAGGACTAACATATTTTTGATAAATTGCACTTTCCCGCGCAGCAAGCAGCTCTGGAGCGTGCAGGATATTTGGCATAAGCGCACCACCCGGTGTTTCAAATCGGTGGATCACTCTGCTGTTTATAAAAATCCCCTCCCCCGCTTCAAGGATAATCTTTTCATTTCCAATCCTGCAGATTACTTTTCCAGATTCAACCCATGCCCATTCAATCTCATTATGCCAGTGCCATTCGACATAACCCTGACCAATTTCATCGATATCATCCAGATAATATTCAAAAGGAAACTCCGGCGTTCCGTGTTCACGTATTTCCCTCAGTGTTTCATCTGTTATTATCTCTGTTATTTGCATTTTCATTATACCTTTTGTGTTTTGAAGATATTGTACTATATTTTTGCGATATTCGTCAAGACATCCACCCCTCCAATATGATATAGTGCTATTTTGAAAGGAGCTTTTAAGAAATGAAAAAAAACACAAATTGTATGCAGACCATCTACGCTTGTTTTATTGGTTACATCGTTCAGGCTATCGTAAATAATTTTGTTCCTCTTCTTTTTGTCACTTTCCAAAATAATTACTATATTTCACTAGAACGAATTACCTTTTTGATCACACTCAACTTTATCATTCAGCTGTTTGTCGATCTTCTATCCGCATTCTTCATCGACAGGATCGGATACCGCATTTCGATTTTAATTGCGCATATCCTTTCTGCGGCAGGACTGATATTACTCACCGTTCTTCCGGAAGTTTTTTCCTCCCCTTATACCGGACTTGTAATCGCAGTTATCATTTATGCGATCGGCGGTGGACTTCTCGAAGTACTGGTAAGCCCGATCATTGAAGCCTGTCCTACTGATAACAAAGAAAAAGCAATGAGTCTCCTGCATTCCTTTTACTGTTGGGGGCATGTGGGCGTTGTTCTGTTATCAACCGCATTTTTCTGGTTTTTCGGAATATCGCACTGGAAAATCCTCGCACTTATGTGGGCTGTCATCCCAATATTTAACACTTTCCTCTTCAGAAGTGCATCAATCTACTCCCTTCACGAAGAAGGTGAACAGGGACTTTCTCTCAGAGAATTGTGCACATCTAAAATCTTCTGGATGTTAATGCTTATGATGACCTGTGCCGGTGCCAGCGAACAGGCAGTCAGCCAATGGGCATCCACTTTTGCCGAGACAAGCCTGCACATTTCCAAAACACTCGGCGATCTTGCCGGTCCTCTTACCTTTGCAGCCTGTATGGGGGCTTCCCGGCTACTTTACGGGAAATATGGAGACAGGATCCGGCTGGATCTGTTCATGAGAGGAAGCTGCATTCTTTGCATCCTTTCCTATTTATGTATTTCCATCCTTCCATTTCCTGCGCTGAACCTTTTTGGATGTGCGCTTTGCGGATTCTCCGTTGGAATTATGTGGCCGGGACTTTTCAGCACCGCATCCGTCTCTATTCCACGTGGCGGCACAACAATGTTTGCCCTCCTTGCACTTGCCGGAGATCTGGGATGTTCCGGTGGCCCGACGCTTGCAGGTCTGGTATCTTCCTACGCCGGCGGCAGTCTGAAAACCGGAATTTTCGCAGCCATTACTTTTCCGGCCGTCCTGCTCCTTGGTCTAATAAAATCAAAAAAATCTGAATAAAAAATAACGGGTTCCTCTTTTCATTGAGTTACCCGTTATTTTTCTTTTTAGTTTATTGTTTTTTCAAATCGGTCCTCTTCCGGAGCCGTATCCTGTCCAAATCATTTCTTACTCAGTTTCGTAAGTGTTCCGTCTTCTTTCAATTCTTTTTACACATTCTTTACAGGCAGAATAAAAAGATGAGCACCTTTTACAGCACTCATCTTCCCCACTACTTCAACAATTTTTCTTCCCATTCTTTTTCTTTAAACCCGGTCAGTACAAATCCGTCCCCAACTACAAACGGTCTTTTCACCAACATACCATCTGTCGCCAGCAGCTTTATCTGCTCATCTTCCGTCATCGTCGGGAGCTTGTCTTTCAGCTGCATCTGCTTATAAAGCATCCCACTTGTATTAAAAAACTTTTTCAGCGGGACCCCACTCATCGCATGCCATTCCTTCAGCTCTTCATAGGTTGGATTTTCCTCCACGATTGCCCGTTCCTCAAATGCAATCTCATATGCCTTCAGCCATTTCAGCGCCTTCTGACAGGTACTGCATTTTCTGTATACCAATACTTTCATCTATCTGATCCACTCCTTTTTTATTCTCCAAAGTCCTGCTTGTACATCCCTTACAAGCTCTGTATTTCCATGTAACAATTCTTCATGATACCGTGTCAGACGTTGCCAGCTTTTCAGAATCTGCTGCTTCTGTAATGGATAAAAATTACTCAACACCGCATCCATCTCTTTGATCCCATACATCTCCAGCTGCTCCTGGAACTGCTTCTCATTTTTTTCATCTTCCCCAATATATTTGAGACAGAGAATCTTATTCCAGTCATACATATCAAAAAGCAGAACTTCATCCAATGGTACTTCCAGTGTCAGGAAGTTGCCGCCCATCGACTGATCCACATTATAGGCTTCACGGAATGCCCAGTACGGATACTCCGCACCATCCGGCTTCTTCACATATTTCTCCATCTCACGCACAAACCAGGAATAGGCTGTTGTGAAAATCTTTGCACTCTCCTGATATTTTTTCCGCACATACGCCTCTTTGGAAAAACACACGCCATTCCGCTCAATTGCTTCGATTACCGGGTCTGCCTGTGATGCATATAAGGTTATTGTATTACATTTTTCACCCATTCTCTTCGCACCTCCCAGATGTTTCCATAACATCCATCACTTCCGATCTGGATGTCATCATCAAAAAGCCTCTTCCAGCTCTCCCGGATCTCCCGTTTGATCTCCGGATAGAACTGCGACATATACGCCTGCGTGTCGCTGACTCCATAGGCTTCCAGAAGCTCTTTGTGTCGCTTTTCATCCGCCTTGTCTGCCGGAATATAGGAATAGTTGAGGATCATTCCCCATTTTGTGAAATTCACTCTGGTAATCAGGGATTCTTCGATCTCCAGTTCCAGGATCACTCTTCCTTTTTCCGGAAGCATCGTTGCATCCTGCCTGAAGGATACCCATACCGGAAATTCCACATCCGCCGGTTTATTCCCGTAGTCCGGTCCGTTCTTGACCAGCCATTCATAAGTATCCAGAACCAGCTCCGAATGTTCTTTGAGATCCTTTATGATATACTCTCGCTTTACCGTATATCGTCCGGTCTCCTGAAGAACTTTCCAGACATTTTCATGCTGTTTTGACCACACTGTAATCTTTGCCATTCCATCACCTCACTAATGGTAAAATATTAGCCATGAGCAAAACTCCACACATTCAGTATTTATACGGGTTTGCGAGGCATGGCAACCTCTTTTATCACTCCAAATTTATAGTAACAATCAGCTCCAAATGGTATAATTAAGTTGTCAAAATCAATTCACCGAAAGGAGCTGATTGTTATCTATCGTCAAGAAATTTTGAAAGACATTCGTCTTTTCACTTCACAACCAGTTGCAAAGTTTTATGATTCTCTTTTTCTGAATCTTGATTTATCCTTTGTTCCGGAATTCCCCAAGACAGGAAGGAAAGGCTTTTCAAATCACGCTATGATTTGTTCCTTTATTGTCATGAAATGCGAAGGTTTCTCCATGATTTCCGATCTTGTCGATTATCTTCACAATAATCTTCTGATTGCGCATTTTTGTGGCTTTGATATTTCTCGTCCACTTCCTTCTTATTGGACTTTTGATCGCTTCTTGAAAAATTTTGATAACAAAGTTCTCTCTAAAATCATGAAAACTCAGGTGCTATTCCTTTCTAAAGAAGGTATTGTAGACACTTCTTTTATTGGCTTAGATTCAACTCCTGTCTCTGCAAATACTTCACAGAATAATCCGAAATCTTTTCTCTCAAATAAGTTTAAGCCCGGAAATCAACCAAAGGCGAATTCAGATTGTAGACTCGGCGTCCACACTGCATCCAATCAAACGAATGAGAAAAAATATGAATTTTATTGGGGCTATAAAAATCATGTCCTTGTAGACTGTATTTCAGGTCTTCCTATTTATGAAATGACCACAACCGCGGAAGTTCATGATGCTACCGTCGCTTTAGATATCCTTGCTGCTACCCATTCCTTTCAACCAATAACGGACTGCATATTCCTTGCCGACAAAGGTTACGATGTCAAAAATATCTACAATCAGGTTAAGGAACTTTACAATGGAGAATGTATCATTCCATTAAACAAACGTAATACCAAAAATCCGAAACTTCTTCCTCAAGGGAATCCCATTTGTGAAGCAGGGCTTGCCATGTGGAAGGATGGTAAGTTTTCCGATTGTGGTCGTACCCGTCAAAAGTTTTGTTGTCCTCTAAAATCAAGTAAAGATACCCTTTGCCCATGCCACCACAAAAATTTCTATAATGGTAAAAAGCATCGTGGCTGTACGAAATATCTCACCATTCCTGATGATTTAAGACTTTCCATTGATAGGGACAGCAAATATTTTAAAAGTAATTATTCACTCCGCACAGAATGTGAACGCTATAATTCGCGTTTTAAAAATACTGGTCAAGAGCGGATGTGGGTAAGAAATAAAGCATCTGTTACAAACTTAAACACACTTGCCCATATCAGTTTACTAGCAGTTGCCGTTGCCGCAATCACTAGCCATTCTGGTCAGTCTTATCGCAAACTAAAAACAATAAAACGAATTGCTTGATTAAAAAATTCTCATAGTCTTATGATTTCGTAAGTTTTGGACTTACGTTAGCTTTGCTATGCCATAAAATCGCAACCTCAAACTTTATGGGAGCTAACTGCCAAGTTCTACTTTTGGATCAATGTGTTTTGCTCATCTCTAGTAAAATATAAGTACTCCAAAGATAACTAACCGGCATCACCATACTTACATTTACTATAACACCGATTGGCATCTTTTGTCCTCTTTTCCCTTTATTCTCTCATTACTTCGTATCAAATCTGGTCACTGCCATGTGGATCAGATATGGAATAAGGATTACCGGAATCGCCAGATACGCCAGCACACTATACGCCTTCTGGATCAGTGTCAGAAGCCCGAACTGTGCGATTCCAAAATCTGCAACACAGCAGATAAACGCTACCCCAAGAATCATAGAGGAAGCTGCGGATTTCTTATTCTTCATGGCTCTGATCCTTTCTGACTCTTTCTTTCAGTTTCTGCATTGCATCTTCCAGCATTTCCCGGGTTACCTTATATGGGTAATGTGCTACATCCGACATTTTCGGAATATGTCCCATACTTTCTTTCCATTCATCCTCTGTAATCTCAATTTCTTTCAAAGACACCGGAAGCCCTATCTCGCGATTCAGCTGATATATTTTCTCAAATTCTTCTTCCTGTCCATCTACAAGAAGTGCCAGAAGCACACCAAATCCAACTACTTCCCCGTGCAGATGCCGCTGCTCGATCACCGGATACTTCGTCAGAGCATAAAAAATTGCATGTGCAAGTCCACTGTTATAATCCGGTGTGAAATCTTTTGTAAGGAAAATGGATGCAATTCCGGTTGTCACAACGATCGCCAGAACCACCTGCTCTACATCATATGTACACAGTCCCTTTTTATGGTCTGCAAATGCCTTCGGTCCATATTCCAGAAGCGGATTCCTGCACATCAGACTGACTGCTACACCAAGTGAAGTGAAATGTTCCAGTCTTTCATCCCTTGATGAGATTGTTGCTTCATAGTATTTTGCATAGGTATCACCAATTCCTGCCCACATATACTGACTCGGTGCTTTTGCTATGATTTCTGTATCGATAAATGCATGCATGACCGGACGCACGAAGAAATTCGGTTTCAGAAATGTACCATCCTCGTTATACATGATCGACACCGATGTACATGCCGAACAGTTGGATGCGATTGTCGGAAAGCTGAACACCGGTTTATCATCTGTAATACACAGACATTTTACCGTATCCAGTGCTTTGCCCCCTCCTACTCCAAATACCATATCTGCTTTCTGATAAACCGACATCCGGCGAAGCTTTTCTACCGTCTGATAGGTACAGTCTTTCCCATAAAGTTCTTTTCCAATAATCTCCAGATTCGTCTGGTCGACCGCCGCTTTGATCTTATCAAAAGCCGCATCAAGTGCCCTTTTTCCGCCGATCACAAGTACCGTTTTTCCATAAGATTCACAGACCGGTCCGATTTTATCGTAAATTGCATCTCCGATGGAATAATTCGGGAGATGCACCTCGTAATTTTCTAATTTCATAGTCTTTCTCTTTTCCTGGTTTTATGTCTTTTTCCTAAAAAACAATCATTCAGCCGGAAATCCTGACAGAATATCCTGGTAGCTTCTCTTGCATATTTTCGTATCCAAAAAGCCGGTCCGAATCCTAAAATTCGCACCGACTCTGGTCTCTTTCATTAATTCTGATTAGATATCTAAAAGATCACTGTATACTTTCAGTGCTCCGTCTGTCTCATGGGCAAGTACACGTTTGGCAAGTACTTTTCCAAGCTGAACACCTTCCTGGTCGAAGCTGTTCACATTCCATACAAATCCCTGGAACATAACCTTATTCTCAAAATGTGCAAGAAGTGCACCGAGTGTCTCTGGTGTCAGTTCTTTACCGATGATAATACTTGACGGACGTCCACCTTCAAAATTCTTGTTGCGGTTCTCGTCTGATTTACCGCATGCAAATGCTACGATCTGTGCAGCTACGTTTGCGCAGAGCTTCTGCTGGCTTGTGCTGTCCTGGATCACAACATCGGTTCCGATCTGGCTGTTCTTGAAGCCGATGAACTGGAGCGGTATGATGTTGGTTCCCTGGTGGAGAAGCTGATAGAAGGAATGCTGTCCGTTTGTTCCTGGTTCTCCGAAGATCACCGGACCTGTCGGGTAATCTACCGGCTCGCCAAAGCGGTTAACTGATTTACCATTGGATTCCATATCCAGCTGCTGCAGATGTGCCGGGAAACGGCTCAGTGCCTGCGAATATGGGAGAACGGCTGTTGCCGGATATCCGAGTACATTACGCTCGTATACACCGATCATCGCATCCAGCATTGCCGGGTTCTTCAATAAATCTTCATTCTTGGAAACTTCATCTACCTTTGCTGCTCCTGCAAGGAACTGTGCAAATACTTCCGGTCCGAATGCCAGCGAAAGTACGGCACCGCCGACTGCTGAAGTAGATGAGTAACGTCCTCCGATATAATCATCCATGAAGAATGCTGCAAGATAATCATCGCTCTTTGCAAGTGGTGATGTCTCGCTTGTAACAGCGATCATATGCTTGGAAGCATCCAGACCTGCATTCTTCAGGGCATCTTTTACAAATGACTCATTGGTAAGAGTCTCAAGAGTTGTTCCTGACTTTGATACCAGAACAAAAATAGAATGTGCTACATCAATTGAATTCAGTACTGCTGCTGCATCATCCGGGTCAACATTGCTGATGAATTTGGCTTCCATCTTGAATGTGCCGTTCTTCTTAGCCCAGTTCTCAAGTGCAAGATACATTGCGCGAGGACCAAGGTCACTTCCACCGATACCGATCTGTACGACTGTTGTGAATTTCTCACCTGCTGCATTTGTAATCTCGCCGGCATGTACTTTATTGGCAAAATCTGCGATCCTCTGCTGCTGCTTAACATAGAATTCTCGCTTGTCTACTCCGTCAGCTTCTACTTTATCTCCAAGCTGTCCACGGGTGAGCTGATGAAGAACCAGTCTCTTTTCTCCTGTGTTGATCACTTCTCCATTGTAGAGTGCTGCGTACTTTTCTGTCAGCTGCGCTTCTTTTGCAAGCTTTGCAAGTGCTGCAAGTACTTTATCATCTACTGCTTTTGCAGCGTAATTGTAAGTAAGATCCTCTGTCATCGGAACGCTGTAATCCTTAACACGTTCTGCTCCGTTCTCACCGGACATCACTTCTGCAAGATTGACACGTTCTACTTCCGAAAGTTCTTTAAATGATGTAAGTGTATCCAAATTGTTCCAATTAATCATAGTGGATTCCTCCTTATTCCTTTTATGATAGCAAGATTGTATCAGCCCTTTTGATACGCACGGATCTTTTTCTCCGTTCCTTGTATCATATAATAATCCAAGAGAATTATACTATGATGTGGTTATGATTTCAAGCCTGACGGTCGGAAACCTTTGCTCGTCTTTACAATAATCTTGTCAAATACCATGAATAAGGACGGAAGGATCAGCACAACAACCACCATACTGATCAGTGCACCTCTCGCCATCAGGATACACAGCGAACTGATCATATCGATATTGGAATAAAGTCCGACACCGATCGTTGCAGCAAAGAAGCTGAGCGCACTGACGATGATCGACTGCGCAGAGAACTTATGCGCTGTTGTGATCGCGTCAAATTTGCCTGCGCCGCGGCTTCTCTCTCTCTGATATCTGGTGGTCATCAGGATCGCATAATCCACAGTCGCGCCAAGCTGGATCGTACCGATTACGATTGATGCCACAAACGGCAGCTTTGTTCCAGTGTAAAACGGAATACCCATATTCACAAAGATCGCAAATTCGATCACACCGACCAGGATCACCGGAATAGTAACTGATTTGAACAGAAGCAGAATAATCACAAATACGATTCCAATAGACACTGCGCTTACGCGCTTAAAGTCCGTGTCTGTAATGTTAATCAGGTCTTTTGTAAGAGGTCCTTCTCCTACCAGCATTGCACCCTTATCATATTTATCCATGATCTTATCAATCTGCTCAATCTGTTTGTTTACTTTATCCGTTGCTACTTTGTAAGTAGAATTTACCATCAGCAGCTGGTACTTGTCATTTTTCAGCATACCGGTGACAGATTCCGGGAGCATATCTGCCGGAACACCGGAGCCGACCAGGTTATCCAGTCCAAGTACCCATTTAACACCATCTACTTTTTCAATCTCCTGTGACATCTTCTTGACATCAGAACCTGCAACCGAGCTGTCCACCAGGATCATATGTGTGGTGTTCATATTGTAATCTTCTTTTAATTTCGTGTTCGCAATGACACTCGGAAGATCCTTTGGCAGCGATTCGTCCAGATTGTAGTAAACACCTGTGTGATTGTTTCCGTAAATCGCCGGAAACAGAAGGATCACAAATGCTACTACATAAATCACGTAACGCTTTGTCACCTTATCCGAAATCCTTCCAATATCCGGAAGCAGCGGTTTGTGTTTTGTCTTCTCGATCAGCTTGTCACAGCACAGGATCATGGACGGAAGAACGGTTACACAGACCAGAACTCCAAAGATAACACCTTTTGCCATAACGATACCAATATCTTTTCCAAGCGTAAAGCTCATAAAGCAGAGTGCGATAAATCCGGCAACCGTCGTAACTGAACTTCCGATTACGGATGAAAAGGTCTGGGAAATCGCGTGTGCCATCGCCCGCTCTTTATCTCCGTTATAGCGCACCTGCTGCTCCTGATAACTGTGCATCAGGAAAATAGAATAGTCCATAGTGACACCGAGCTGAAGTACCGCTGCCAGTGCCTTCGTGATATAAGAAATCTCTCCAAAAAATACATTCGTTCCAAGATTATATACGATTGCGATTCCGATACTCAAAAGGAACAGTACCGGAACAAAAATCGATTCCATCGTAATTGCCAGAACCAGTGCCGAAAGTGCGACTGCGATCAGTACATAAAGTGGTGTTTCCTTTTCGGCAAGCTCTTTGGTGTCCTCTACAATCGCAGACATTCCACTTAAGAAGCACTGCTTTCCGGTGACCTTACGGATCTCGGTAATTGCTTTCATGGTCTCATCGGATGAAGTTCCGTCTTTGAAAAATACCGCCATCATTGTTCCGTCTTCTGTGTTGTACTCATCATACAGCTTTGACGGAAGCATGCTCTGTGGAACCGAAATATCAGCCAGTGAATCATACCAGAGTACATTCTCTACTCCGTCTACCTTCTCTACCTTTTCTTTCAGCTTCACAATCTCTTTATCTTCCATGCCGTCTACCATCAGCATCGAAAATGCCCCGATCCCAAAATCATTCGTCATGATCTCTTGTCCCTGCATTGTCTCAATGTCTTCCGGAAGATAAGTCAGCACATCATAGTTGATCCTGGTGTTCACATACCCCCACACAGCCGGAATCAAAAGGATAATACTGAGTATCAGTATCGGTACTCTGAATTTAACAATCTTTTTGCCAACCTTTACCATACTTTATTCCTCTTTTCTTTTTTATTTTTTCTCCTTCAATGACTATTGGTCATTTATTTTACAAAACCAATATACAACAAAACTGACCATAAGTCAATTTGTTTATTGACTTATGGTCAGTTTTTTTAATAATATTGTTTAGACTGATAACCTTATGCGTAATCCTGCTCCATAATATAACAACGGGCAGACTCTGTTCCCCGAATCTGCCCGTTCATTTACGCTATTCATTTATGCATTTTCTGCCGCTTCATTATGATTTTTGCAAACCACCTGTCCAGCCACATAGCAGACCGCTGCAACTGCCATACCATTGATCGAAGCAATTCCCCATGACACAAGATTTGCTACCACTGCACCTGCGATCACACCGATCACGGCAAACCAGTTCACAGTTTTGATTTCTACTTTATCACTATCGTACTCCTTCTTATTTATAAAGTACGAGAGCACCAGGATAATCCCTACCGGCGGAAGGGTACAGTTCAGTACGTTCAGCCAGTTACAGAAATTGTAATACAGCCATACAGAAAGAAGCGTTCCGATAATACCTGAAATCAGAACCATCGGTTTCTTCTTCTGCCGGAAAATATTTGCCAGTCCAAGACCTGCTGAATACAGCGCATTGTCGTTGGTGGTCCAGATATTGAGTCCCAGAACCAGAATCGCCATATAGAACAGATTCAGACGGATCATAACCTCAAAGATATCATTTCCGCCAACGAAAATATAGGCAATCGCCCCAAAAAAGAACATCAGTGAATTCCCGATAAAGAATGCTACAACCGTTGCAATTGTACCTGATTTGGCATCCTTTGCAAATCTTGCAAAGTTCGGAGTTGCCGTTCCGCCTGATACGAAGGAACCGACTACCATACCTGCTCCACCGATCACGGTCACAGATCCACTGGATACTGCAAACTGGTCAACGATCGTTCCATTTCCCTGCCGAACTGCCATCACCATTGCTACCGTTCCAAGAATCGCAACGAGCGGAACTGCAATATAGCTTACCACCGTAAGGGAATCAATTCCGAAATATGCAGAAGCAGTCATACAGCCTCCTGCAACCAATACCAGAGCCCACATCGCAGCCTTACTTCCACCGAGAAGCTCTCCTGATACCGGGATTGCAAACATCGCAACACCCACACCGAACCATCCGATCTGAGTGAAGCTGATCATTGCAGAAGAAAGATAAGATCCTTTTTCTCCAAACGCTCTTTTTGCCAGAAGATCCATGCTAAGTCCGGTCTTTGCACCTACATATCCCAGAAGTCCTGTATACACACCAAGGATCGCTCCTCCAAGGAGAAGGGACTTGATAAATCCCCAGAAATCAAGTCCTGCTGCCATCTGCTGCCCAACCCACATACTTGCCGAGAAAAATGTAAATCCCAGCATGATCATAAACATGGTCAGGAAACCTTTTCTGCCCTCTTTCGGGACTGCCTGGTCCGCATAGTCAATATCAACAGTTGTATTTTTCGTGTTTTTGCTCATTTTTTACCTCATTCCATTCTCTGTGATCAACAAGTTCATTCTTTTTATAGCATATATTTCTTCAAAGAATCGGTAAATTCGGTAATTCTCTGATCTGCCAGTTCTTTTAATGTAATATTTTTCATACTCTCGATATATCCCTGTTCCTGACGGTACAGCCACTTGGTGTCTGCCGGACGGATCTTCTCATAGTGGTTCTTCTCGATCCAGTCCTCATAACTGATCGGTGTCGGGTATCCAATCTTTTCATCAAGCAGTTCTTTAAAATCGATCTTATCTGCTCTCTCTTTGATTCCTTCCCAGAATTCCAGAACTTCCTCTACATGCTCATGAATCTCATAGCGTCTTGCCCCGCCATCGTAGATGATACATTTTTCAAAAAGCGGACTGCACATGGAAAGTGTCTCTCTTCTGAACTCCGGCGTGATGATTCCGTCCTTCCAGTAGAAGTCCACATCCGGAAGGTTGATTCCTGACACACCTTTATCCTGATAAGTACTGAAAATTCCTTCATAATACACGGTAATGAACCCTTCAAATTCCGGCCAGAACTCACGGATCTCTCTGGTAAGATTCTCAAGAATCTCAATTCCCTTTGTCCCACCAATTGTGAAAATGATAATATTGCGAAGCTTTGCTCCGTTCTTCCTGTAAAAATCTGTCACATAGCGCAGGCAGTGGATCAGAGTCTCCCCACTTGCAATGATATCTCCGATCATCAGTGTGCTGTCCGGAACCATGGTAAGCTTACTATATTTGATTTCAAGCCCTGCAATCTCTTCATCCGCAAATACACGTTCACTGGATAAGAAACTGATATCGTGTACACGGATGTGCTCTCTATAGCAGCTTTCCTCCAACGGATAGTTCAACGCTCCTCTCAAGATAGAAAGAATATTTGCAGTTGTCACTTTCTTCTGTTCCTTAAAATAGTAAAGCATCTGAGATGTAGAAGGAATCAGGCAGTCATATACCTCATATCCGACGATCTCCGGTGTATTCAGAAGCTTTCTTGTCTCTGCTTCCGATACAACATAATATTCATTTACATAGTTCCCACCGGCCAGTTTATAACAGGCTACACCCTGTTCATTAAATTCCGGCACCAGCTTAACCTGATTCCAATTTTTCATCTGTGATTTTCCCCTTTTCTGTAAGTCCACTTTTCATGACAATAAACATTCTACAAAATGTTATGATGAAAGTGGGGGAATGTCAAGTGGAAAATTGGAATGTTGCCAACATTTTCATTTTATATAGAAATCTCCGTGATTTTATAGGTTTTCCATTCATTTGTAACATTTTTCCACCTTTATCCATACCTGTTTGCCACATTTTTCTTTACTTTTCCATACCCATTTGTAACATTTTTCCGAAACCAGTTATTTCCATTGAATTTTCTTGTTAATAAAAAAGAACATCCCCGTCCCCGGGAACATTCTTTTTCATCTCTCTACTACAATATATTTATGCTCAATCTCTTTACATCACCATCTGGAACACCAACACCATCAGCGGCATCGTCACGATCGCCCCAAGTGTCGTCAGCACATTGATCGTGCTCGCATACCTGGAATCATTTCCATACACCTGACTCATCTGCGTAACTGTCGAAGCAGCAGGTGCAATGATCGCCAGAAATACGATCAGAAGGATCTTCTTCCCATCTGCATTCCATCCAACCAGTCCACTGATCTTCAGGATCAGAAGTGCAATAAACGGAAATCCGATCAGACGCATTAACGCAATAAAATACGCCTTCTTATTCGTCAGAACCTTTCTGATATTCATTCCGCCCATCAGCATTCCGATTACAAACATACTTGCCGGTCCCACCATTGCCCCGACAGAACTTAACGTACCGGTTATAATTTCCGGCAGCCGGATCTTTGCAAAGAACAACACGATTGCTGCTATGATCGTAATGATATTGATATTGGTAAATATTTTTTTCAGGTTAAATCCTTTTTCATGGCTCAGTACATTTTTACAGTGTGTCCAGAAAAAGATGGTCTGAATCCCCATAAACACACATGCATAAAACACCCACTCTTCGCCAAGCATAAATGCCACAAGCGGTACGATCATATTTCCTGAATTGGAATAATAAATGGACATGGTTTCCACTTCATTCAGATGCAGGACTTTTCCGATCAGGTTGACGATCGGGAGCAGGATAAATAAAAGAAGCAGTGACGCGATGCATGCCAGCATAAGGCCGCTCACCTTTTCCGGGGTATAATCCACCTGAAATGCATTCAGAATCACACATGGCACGATCAGATATAATACCAGTGTTGACAGTACCTTACTGTCTTCATCCTTCAGAAATCCCATTTTGACTATCGCATAACCCATGAATATCATAATGAACAGCTTTGCGATCTGCTCCATCAGAAGTATACTCAGTTCCATTTTTGCCCTCTTTTCTTTCTCATCAAAAGAAGCGGATTGCCAAACGCAACCCGCTTCCCATTATTTCATTTCTTTTCTATCGGTTCATTTCTCGTCTGTCAGATTTTTCCATCCTTTAAACAATATCAAATCCCCTGTTCTCTGTCAAGAAATCTCATTTTTTCAGACTATTCTCTTGCTACACCTGTCCAAGAAGCCTTCTGCACTTCTGTTTCATCTCGCCCAGTTCCTGCACAACCGGTAACAGATCCTCTTTACTCATTCCATAACTGATCATGCAGAGTGCCTTATAGAAAAATTCGTTCACTTCCGCATCTGTTTTCCCAATGACGACCGCCGGGGAAATGATAGCTGCCATCTCCCGGATTCCGAAAAGGATTGCAGTCTCCACGCCGCGCACATCTGTTTCGTGTTTCCAGATATTGCTCACATCATATTCGGAGGTATTGCCACACGGTGCTGCACAGACTGCGCAATCCGGTGCGACGGTATTTTTTTCTTCTCTTACTTTTTCGATCATCGCTTTTAAAGCTGCTGCCCCGGTGTTACTGTTCGTAATCGTATGCACAAGACCTTCGATGATAATCTCATCTGTGTTTTCTGTCTTTGGATTGTTACCACAGGATCTGGCAAGACCGATCAGCGCACCGGTCAGTTCATCCTGGAGTGCTAAAATCTCCTGTCCCTGCGAAATCGTCGCTGTATTACTCATATTTTCATTCCTCATACCTTCTTTTTTTGTATGGATAAGTATACGGTTTCTGGATTTTCATTTCTGTTGTAATAGCAACATTATTCCGATTTATCTGTTCCAATCAGGACTTTCTTTCCACAAAACGCGAAACCATAATGCCAGACCTTTGATTTTGGGATACCATCAAATAATAATCCCATTCAGATGATCGCACTCATGCTGAATAATCTGCGCCGTCCATCCACTGTATTTTTGTCTCTGCCGTTTAAAATTGATATCCTCGTATTCTACTTCAATTTCCTGATAACGCACACATTTTCTTACGCCATCCAGAGACAGGCATCCTTCTTCTGTCTCATACTTTCCGTTTCTCTTTACAATCTTCGGATTGAACATCGCAACATTCATAAATCCCATATTGACTGCAATGATCGCTTTATTTACCCCGATCATATTTGCTGCCATTCCCACACAGCCATCTTCGTGCGCTTTTAATGTATCCAGTAAATCAATTGCAACTGGAAAATCTCCTTTTGTTGCTTTCTCTGCCTTCTGGCGCAGAAAAAAGAGATCTCTCATAATTGGTTTTACCATTTTATCTTTCCCCTTTCCGTAGTACTAGTTACTGTTCACAGTACCTGTGACCAGCAACTAGTACTTTCCAGTATACACGATTTTTCCCATTTTTAGGTTGGAAAAATTGGAAAATGCACATATAATTAGATTAGTTTTCAAATACAAACAGGAGTGTACTATCTATGGATAAGATTAAAATTATAAAAAAGAACGATGAATATTCTTCCGAATATCAGATCGGAGATACTTTTGAAATCGAAGGCACCTGGTATGGTGGTGTCCATATTATCGGAAAGACCGGCGCACCGGTTTCTCTTGATAAAGATGAATATATTTATCTGGATGCCGATCCGGAAAATAAAGCAGATTCTGCGTCTGTAATTTTCCACCCGGAATCGTCTGCCTCAACACAAACCAGTACGGTTATCCCAGAAGCACAGCCTGCTTCTACGCTTTCTGCCAATACCGAAAAAAATGACGCAGAACCCTTCCATGAAATCCATGTTGGTGATATCGTGCGCCATTTCAAAAGAGAATGGGTATCCGAAGAGAGCACCAAATATCTCTACAATGTACTGGCTTTCGCCGAGCATACTGAAACAGGCGAAAAGCTGGTTGTCTACCAGGCAATGTATGCACCATTCAAAATCTGTGCAAGACCATACGATATGTTTATGAGCGAAGTCGATCACCAGAAATATCCGGGAATCAGGCAGCACTGGCGTTTTGAAATAAATGAATAAATCATGATTAAATAAAAATGGAGAATCTCCCAGTCCCCGGCTGATACCGGAGCGGATGATTCTCCATTTCATCTTCTTACAACACTCTCGCAATTCTTATATTCCTTGATGAGCTTCCGATTCTGACTTCAACTACATCGCTTTCTTTTCCTGCTCTGTCTCCTGTGTTGGTCACATCACAGCTGACTTGCAGCTTAGCCCCGTTCCTTTTTATCTCTGCACCTGAATAGGTAAAGGTTGTATAGGAAAGTCCATGTCCGAAACAGAATTCCGGTTCAATCCCAAAAGTATCATTATAGCGGTAGCCTACGAAAACACTTTCTTTATAACGCACCTTTTCGTCGCCCGGAAATTCTCCGACTGCATGTGCAGAACAGTCCGTATGCTTTTTGTAGAAGGTTTCCGGCAACTTTCCGGATGGACTTACTCTTCCAAATAAAACTTCGGCAAGCGCATTTCCACCTTCCATTCCGGAATACCAGTTCCATACAACAGCCTTTGCGTCTTTGATCCAGCTCCCCATCTCAACCGGACTTCCTGCCATCATGACAATCACCGTATTCGGATTTGCCTTCAGTACTTCCCGAATCAGTTCATCCTGCTCATATGGGAGTTTCATATCTGCGCGGTCAATTCCTTCACTGTCATGCTCATGGTTCAGACCACCAACCAGAATGACCTCATCATACTGCGCGGCAAGCTCTGCTGCCTCTTTTCTGAGGAGTACTCTTTCTTCTTTTACTTTCACATCTACAGACTGCTCTTCTTTTCTGCTTCCGCCGCCATCTTCCAGGCTGGTCTCCTGCCAGTTCGCCTCAGACTCTTCTTTCTTTTCATCCCGTTTGTATCCCTGTACAAATGTAACTTCTGCATTACCACCGAGAAGTGTCTTAATTCCCATCAGTGGCGTGATCTCATAAAGTGCTTTGATCTCCGTGCCTACGATGCATTTGGCGAAAAAGTCGGATCCAAAGAATACAAAGAAGGCCAGATTTACATCGAACCACAGGGATTCTGTGTACTTGCTGATATCGGTGTAAATGACGGCCAGGCGAAAAAAGCTCTGAATTCTGTTAAAGAAAAGCTGGATACAAAGTACGGTATTGTTCTGCTCCAGCCTGCATATACAACTTATCACCTCAACCTTGGTGAATTTTCTTCTTATTCACCGGGATATAAAGAAAATGCAGGTATCTTCTGTCACAACAATCCATGGGGATCGATTGCAGAAACGAGAATCGGACGTGGTAACAGAGCATTTGAGATCTACCGCAAGACCTGCCCTACTTACCTTGAAGACATCAGTGATATCCACCGCACAGAGCCATATGTGTACTCGCAGATGATCGCCGGATGCATATGACGTAGAATCAGAAGATCTTGCACCTGTAAGAACCGATAAAGAAGCAAAAGGCGGAATCTGCATCCGACCGGATGAGAATGTGAATGAATATTATGTAGAAATTGTTATGGGATAATTTCTTTCATCAGAAAAGCCATCAAAAGTTTGAAATTTTGAACTCGAAGGAACCTGGTATGGCGGTGTCCATATTACCGGATCGACAAAAAATCGCTATAACACCTGAATTTCCAGGCATTATAGCGATTTCTGTCTTGTCCCTGTTATATTATTTTCTATTTACTGTTCACAGCTTTATTCGTATTTTTCAAAAATCCGGCACAGCAGAAATGACTGTGCATACGATAATACTGCAAATCCGAAGAACACCCATAAAATACTTGCAACTACAAATGATCTGGATGTAAATAATGTCACTATCAGTGATCCGACGCTTAAACCTGTAATCACGATTGTAAACGGAATGTTCACTGCTGCAAGAAGTAATGCATTGCGCAATGTCGCAAAAATACCATTTTCAAATCTTGCAATATACGGGAACAGATACTGGAACATCAGTATCCACACTCCAAGAATAATTGCCAGAATCACACGCATCACACTATACATGCTTCCCTGAAAAACTCTTATGATACGAAAATCCACAAACAACAGCATGGCAACGACAGCCATGATCAGCCAGCAAATGGTTGCCTGTTTGAAGTTCCTTTTATACGCTTTCCAGAATTCCTTCCACACGGAAGGTTCTTCCCCTCTTGCCATCTTCATCGCTACCGCGTACAGTGCGCTTAATGAAGTTCCAATGGTGATCACTGGAATGCATCCGACTACAAAGATCATATTCAATATTATAATATCTCCAAGTCGTCCAAGTACCCTCATTACCGGACTGTCAATTGCCAGAAATTTCATTATCTATCCGCCTCTACTTACTTAATCTGATTACATTCCATGATGCTTTTCCAAGAAGAGTTGTCATAATTCCGCCGTCCATCTTTGAACGGTTTACTGTCTTTGGTACTACTTTTTGTTCATAAGAACTGTTCACCAGTTTCAGATTGGATTCTTCCATTACAATATGCTCTGTCAGATGGAAGCCTTCCATACCTCTTAAATCTGTTGTCAGTTCAATATCTTCATCCAGTGTACGGTTAACAGCGAAAATTGTAAGTTCTTCTTTTTCTTCATTATACACTGCAACGCTTTCTACGTCAGTAACATTTTCATGTTTTGCTGTATCGTGCTTAGCTGTCTGAACAAGCGGCATTAATGCAACACCACGTCCATATCTGGATGCATGAAGGAACGGATAAAAAATTGTCTGTTTCCAGGCTGCTCCGCCTCCCTGATCTGTCATGATCGGCGCAATTACATTGACCAGCTGTGCCATACATGCAATTTTTACTCTGTCTGCATGTTTCAGCAATGTGATCAGCATCAGACCGACTAACAGTGCATCTTCAAATGTATAAATATCTTCCAGCATCGGAGGTGCTACCTGCCATGGATGGTTCTGTGTGATATCATCATCTGCCGCATTTGAATGGAACCATACATTCCACTCATCAAAACTGATATTGATATTTTTCTTTCCACGTTTTTTCGCTCTTACATAATCGCAGGTTGCAATGACTGTACGGATAAATTCATCCATATCATCAGAGCATGCAAGGAAATCTGCGGTATCATCATCACGATTTCCATAATATTGATGCATAGATACATAGTCTACATAATCATATGTATTCTCCAGAGTGGTAGATTCCCACTTCGGGAATGTCGGCATATCAAGAGCTGAGCTTCCACAGGATACCAGTTCAATGGATGGATCGATCAGTTTCATTGCCTTTGCGGTCTCTTCTGCAAGACGTCCGTATTCTTCCATGGTCTTGTGTCCGAGCTGCCACGGTCCGTCCATCTCATTTCCCAGGCACCATACCTTAATGTTATGTGGATCTTTCACTCCATGTTTGATACGAAGATCACTGTATTTCGTTCCACCAGGATGGTTGCAGTATTCCAGAAGATTGCATGCATCTGCAATTCCTCTTGTACCAAGATTTACTGCCATCATCATGTTGGAATTTACTTTATCCGTCCATTTTGCAAATTCATTTAATCCGATCTTATTTTCTTCCAGACTTCTCCATGCAAGTTCCAGGCGTGCCGGACGCTCCTCCACCGGTCCTACGCTGTCTTCCCAGAAAAAGTTTGATACAAAGTTTCCACCCGGATAACGGATGATCGGCACATTCAGTTCCTTTACCAGATCAATGACATCTTTACGGAATCCATCATCATCCGACAACGGATTGCCCGGCTGATATAAGCCATCGTATACGGCACGTCCGAGGTGTTCAATGAAAGAACCATAAATTCTCTCATCTACCTTGGAAATCCGGAAATCTTTATCAATGATCATCTTCGCTGTCTTACTCATTTTCAGCCTCCTATTCTATCTTACCTTCTTATTTTACAACAATTATTCTTTTACTGCACCTGCTGTCATACCTTCAATAAAATACTGCTGGAAGCATACAAACAGTATAAAAATCGGAATGATCGAGAAGAATGAACCTACAACCAGAAGACTATAATTATCTCCATATGGGTTGATCAAGGTGTTAAGTCCAAGTGTCAGTGTATATTTTTCTGAAGAACGGATTACCAGTAATGGCCACAGGTAATTGTTCCATGCGTTCATACCATTTAAGATCGCCATGGCCGCAAATGCAGGTTTCATAATCGGCATGATCAGTCTAAAAAAGATACCATACTCCGTCGCTCCGTCAATTCGTCCGGCTTCCATAAGTGATTTTGGAAGTCCAAGAAGATACTGTCTGAAGAAAAAGATTGTGGATGCATGTGCAACAAATGGTAATATGATCGCAATATAGCTGTCCATCAGTCCCCAGTTAGTCATCTGCTTATACAGAGGAAGCATGATGACTTCCAGCGGAACAGATAAGATCAGAAGAACGACAACAAACATTGCATTCTTCCCTTTGAATTCATAAGCCGCAAATCCATATCCTACAAATGCACTTACCAGAAGTGTGGCTACTACGGTAATTACAGTAAGAAAGATACTGTTAAAGAACCATCTCCAGTAGTTATGCTGTCCTGTAAACAGAAGCACGTAGTTATCCAGGCTCATACGTTTCCAGTCAATTCCGAGGTTCAGACCATACTGCAGAAGATCTCCGCCCGGCTTGAAGCTGGCAAGAAAGATCGTATAAATCGGAAGAATAATCAGAATAGCCAGGATTGAGAAGAAAATGAGCATCAATACTGTGCAAAGCCGGTCTTTCTTTTTTCTCTTTTCACCCATACTATCTCTCCTCCTTCTTAAATGTTCCTGTTGCCGCCAACTGTATCATATTGACGATCATAACAATAACCAGAAGTACAAGCCCTACCGCGCAGGCATAACCCATTGCACGTTTTTCAATTCCCTGCCTGTACAGATATCCAACGATCGTAAGCCCGATATTCTGTGGCGAGTTATTACCTTTCCATAACATGTAACTTTCATTAAACATGGCAAGACCTGCGTAGATACTGATCGTCAGCACGTATACGGTGGTTGGCTTCAGAAGTGGAAGGGAAATTCTTGTAAATTGCTGCCATTTATTTGCTCCATCAATAGAAGCTGCCTCATAAAGGTCTGTTGAAATGCTCTGTAATCCGGCAAGGAAGTACAGGATGTTAACACCTGTCCATCTCCAGCATGCCAGAAGTAACAGTGCAAAATAACCAGTCAGATCATTCTTTAACCATTTGATCGGTCCAAGTCCGAACATTCCGATCACCTGGTTGGCAAGAGAAGTCTCCATCTCACCAAACATCAGACGGAAGATTGTACCTGCAACTACAACTGATGTCAAAGCCGGAAGAAAATAGATTGATTTAAAAAATCCTGGTTTCTTCATCAGCTTACTGTTCAGCAGCGTTGCGAAAAACATCGGAAACGGAATCAGCAGCACCAGTGTTCCGATCATGTATCGAGTACTGTTAGCCAGAGCTTTTAAAAATATCTTGTCGGACAGAAGTCTCTTATAATTATCCAATCCAACCCATTTATCCTGTAATACATCCTGAAAACTTAAAAGGACTCCGTTCGCGATTGGAACTGCCCAGAAAAATATAACAGTAAGGACAAAAGGAAGGATGAACACATAAGGAGCTAATTTCTGAGAATAGAACAGTTTCTTCATGGTTTATGTATCCTCCTTCTTAAATTATAGAAAGGGCTGCGGCAGCTTTTGCACGCAACCCCTGAATATTACATTACCAGTTACTTAATTGTAACTTTTTTATTTGCCACCAAATTCATTTTCAAGAGTTTCCTGAGACTGTTCCAATGCCTCTTTAACATCCATTCCTTCTTCAAAAATGTTATTCAGTGTTGTTGTGCAGAACTCGTTATTGATAGATGGATATTTTTCGCTTGTGCAAGAAGCAAGTGAGCCAATGCCATCCTGGAGCTCTAATAATGTATCAAACGGTTTTGTCTTGAAGTATTTTACAAACTGGTTGTCCGGATTCTGAGTAAGATCTGTATCTGTCCATACTGCTGTATTAACAGGGTCAAATCCTAATACATTCCAAACTTCTTTGTTAGCGTCTTCAGACAGTTTGATGTAAGCGAATACTTCTGCTGCAAGTTCTGCGTTTTCAGAAGATTTAACAACTGCTGTACCGGTTCCGCCACCACCGATTGTCTTAACTGCATCGTTGTCACCAAATACCGGAGGTGCTGCAATAGCGATCTTGCCATCAAGGTCAGACATATAGTTTGTGAATCTTGATGTCTGCCAGAAAGGCATAATCTGTACTGCAAAGTTGCCACTGTTGTATTCCGGATAAGCTTCTTCGTTATCCGGCTGTCCACCAGCTACGGTTGCAAGTGCGCCTGCTTCCTGCATATCTTTGATATACTGAAGTACTTCTACTACTTTATCGTTTGTAAGATCAAGTTTTCCATCTTTGTCAAGGTAATCTGTACCTTTCTGAGCTAACATCAGGTTGATCATCCACTGAGCTGTTGTTTCAGCGCAGGCAAATTCTTTACCTGTAGCTTCATGGTATTTAACACCAGCTTCTTTAAAGTCATCCCATGTCTTGATCGTTGTGTAATCAATTCCTGCTTCTTTTAACAGATCATCGTTGTAGAATGCAACGGTTGTACCAACGTGTGTTGGGAAGCCATAATATTTTCCATCTTTTCCATAGATGTCAAGACGGGATTCTACTACATTATCTTTATATGGTTCGATCGCATCTGTCAGATCCATAAGTCCGATTTCACCACTTGTAAATGCCGGGAATTTTCCAAGCTCAATATCAACTACATCCGGAGCACCTTTTCCGGATTCCAGTGCAAGAGATAATTTGTTGTGCATATCATCATACTGCATATTAGAAAGTACTAATTTAACCTTCTTATCCGGATGTGCCTCATTCCACTTCTCTGCCATGTTGGTGTAGAATTCCTGGTGTAACTCGATGAATGTCCATACATTAAGAGTGGTTGCATCTCCATCAACTTCCATCTCTTTTGTTCCGCCTGATTCCCCTTTTGCTTTGCTGTCGGAGCCGCTCTTTTCGCTTCCTGCGCTACAGCCGAGCAACATTGTTGCTGTCATAGCTGCACAAAGAATCACTGACACTAATTTCTTTTTCATATTTCTTCCTCCTTTTGGGTATTTATTTCTCCACAGGGTTGTATGTCCCCTGATAGATTCTTTAATTAAAACATCTCTTTCATCCATACCAGCATCTCACCCGTCTTGCGGTTGTCCCAGCAATGATATGGAACTGCTTTCAGATCTACTTCCTCGAATGCCATTTCCCGGCTATCATATAATGCTCCGTCTTTCCACGTATCCACGTTCAGTTTCTTTCCCTTAAACCGAAGTGTTGTCACGCCTCCAAGAAGTTCCGGTTCAAACATTTCTCTGACTTCCTGTTTCGTATCCACGAAGATAGCCGGAAGATTCTCTCCATTGTCTGTTTCTTCAAGACAGTACACCAGAGGTCCTTTCACCAGTGCAGTTTTTCCCACATCTTCTCTGACATTCGGATTTGCTCTCACAAATCTTGCAGGTACTTCAAAATCAATTACGATCTCGGTCTGTTTGCTGATTCCTCCGATCGTAAGGTATGCCTGACAGATATCCTGATGCTCTAAAAGTGCCCCGTCTTTCCGGATGGTGTACGCTTTCACATAATCCGGAATTCTGATCGCCAGATTATTTGTGCTTCCTTCATCCGGTGTGACCTTTAATACGATGTGACCGGTATTGGTCAGGTCGCTTTCTATCTGAATCTTTGTTGTTCCTTCATTCAGATCGATCTGTGCTTCATTGGAAATATATAAGTTTACATATACTGTGTTCTTATCTGTAAAATAGATGTATTGTCCCATAGATGCCAGTGTTCTCGCAATGTTCGGTGGACAACATGCTACTCCAAACCATTTCTGTCTGACCGGTTTTATATGTTCCTTAGAAGTACGTTCAATACAGTTATCCGGCCATACTTCCAGTGGATTTACATAGAAGAAGCTCTTTCCATCCTGCGCAATTCCCGACAACAGAGTATTGTAAAGTGCTCTTTCTACAACATCCATGTAAGACGCATCTTTTGTGATCTGTGCCATTCTTCTTCCGAAGAGTGCAAGTCCAATCGATGCACATGTTTCTGAGTAGTTACTGTTATTTGGAAGATCATAATCCGTTGTAAACCGTTCCAGAAGTCCGGATGCCCCGATACTTCCTGTGATGTACATCTGGCGTTTTGTCATATCTTCCCACAATGTCTTACACGCTTCCATCAGCTCTTCATCCTGATACTCATATGCCAGATCTGCCATTGCACAATACATATACACAGCCCTTACTGCATGTCCCTCTGCCGTCTTCTGTTCTCTTACCGGCTGATGGGACTGTGAATATCTCGGATCATATCCGGCAAACTCCGGAAAGATCTGTTTATATTCCGGTTTCTTTTCCTCTTCTAAGAAATAATTTTCACCTACACCTCTGCGGTCGATGAAGTATTTTGCTGTCTCCAGATATTTCTTATTCCCGGTAACATGATACAGACGGATCAATGCAAGCTCGATCTCCTGATGTCCCGGATACCCGTGATTCTGACCTTCTTCCGGTCCAAATGTCCTGCAGATCAGATCTGCAAACTTTTTCATAATATCCAGAAATTCCGTCTTTCCGGTTGCTTTATAATATGCAACCGCTGCTTCTGTCATGTGCCCTGCTGTATATAACTCATGTCCCTCTTTCAAGTTCGTCCAACGCTTTGACGGATCTTTGATCGTAAAATATGTATTCAGATAACCATCTTCGCACTGGGCACGACCGATAAGGTTAATTGTTTTATCAGCAAGGTAAGATAAATGTTCATCCGGCTCTACTGCCAGAGAATATGCTACAGCTTCCAGCCACTTCGCTACATCTGTATCCTGGAATACTGCTCCTTCAAAATCGCCTTCCGCTTCTCCTGCCGCAATCCTGAAGTTTTCAATGCAATGACTGGTTTCCACATCCGGAAGCTTGTCATTTAAGATATCCCACTGATATGGAATCAGAACATCTTTCACAAGATGGGTATATCTGTTCCAGAACTGATCCGAGATCTTAATCTTATTCAGCGGTACCGTTTTTAGTTTCTTGTCATCCATAATTTTTCCTCGGAATATTAAATACGATCTATATATGCTTAATCGTTTAATATTCTTTTTTACAATTTTCCCGTTTTTCTTAAATATGCAATGCTGTTTTTGTTTTTCAGGCTCATATTTTTATTTTATTTACCTGTTTCTTGCTTGTTTTAATTATATACGCACTTTTATTATAAATGCAAGTAGAACTTAAACGTTTAATTTTGTGTATTTTGCACAATCACACAATAAAATAAGCACTTACAGAGCTTTTTTCTCTTCTATAAGCGCTTATTTTTTTCTGATTTCTGTTATTTTTAGTGTAAATTCATGAATTTTCTGTAATATTTTCGACTGAGCTCCGCTCTAACATATGACATCCAACACGGTATATTCCTTCCGGCTCTTTTAATCTTTTTCCTTCTACCATACGCATGATCACCTCACTCGCCGTATAACCAATATCATGCAGAGGCAGGGAAATGGTGGTAAGTGGTGGTTTATAATATCCGGATAATTCACGGTTATCATAACCGGTTACTGCAATATCCTTCCCCGGAAGTATTCCGTTCTCTTCCAGACAGTCATATACTCCACCCGCCATCAGGTCATTCATACAACAGATTGCTGTTATCCCCTGTTTCAGAAGCTGCTTCGTTCCCTCATATCCACTTTTTCTTGTCCAATCTCCATAATATACTGCCTGAGGATTATATAATATCTGATTTTCAAAAAGAGCTCTCTGCATACCAAGAAGTCGTTCCTGCATATGGATACTGTCCGGCTTACCAGTAATAATTCCGATACGCCTGTGTCCGTTTGCAATCAGATAATCCACGATCTGATGCGCTCCATCTTCGTCATTCACTACCACTGACGGAATGTCTTTATTCGCTGTATATCCATATGCCATAACGACTGGTATCGGCAAATTCTCCGGAATACAGCGCATAATTCTCTCATGTGCCGTAACATAAATAATCCCCTCTACCTGTCTTGCGATCAGCTTGTCAATCTCCTCACCGACACGTCCATAATAATCATCTCTGTGATAGTAAAAATCATTGTATTTCTTGAACAGTCTCAGATTGATCAGTAGAATCTGATAACTGTTCTCCTCGCAATGCTCTGTAATACCATCTACAATATCCGGGATACTGAAGATCGTCATATCTTCAACAATAACCCCGATTGTTCTGGTATTCTTTGTCTTCAGATTTCTCGCCACAGTATTTGGCTTATAGTTCAGCTCTTTTATCTTATCCATCACGATCTTCCTGGTTTCATCACTTGCGCCAGGTTTGTGATTTAAAATATTTGATACTGTTGCTACAGAAACATTGCATTCCTTTGCAATCTCCTTGATCGTAACCATCTCTTTGCTTCCTTTTCTCCCTTTTTTATTCTTCCGGTCATTCTTCCCATTTATTTTTCTTCTTATTCTCTATCTTAGACTATCCATTTCCGCCTTGTCAATCAGTTAATTCTATGCTAAAATTAATAAAAATCCTTGTTTTCTTATAAATGCAATGCCAAAGGAGGATTTATGAAACAATCAATTACACTTCCTATGGCAGATAAATTCTATCACGATCAGCAGGATTCTGCTTATATACGATCCGTGAATGTCTCATGGGAGATCCCTGAAGAAAATCATTATTATCTCGAATACAGCTACAACCGCAAAGACTGGTACGCCCTTAACGGCGGATTTTCAATCATCCTTCCGTGCGAAGAACTTCCTGTATCCGACGCATTAGCCAATCAAGATCCAAACGGCGAAAAAATTGCTGTCTCCGGTCTCTTTTCTTTACAAAATAAATATGGGAAGCCAGAGCCAGTATGTATACAATCTGTCTCCAAAATGGACGATTCTTCCGCAACCGTACAGGTAACTTATACCAATAGAATGAAGGAACTGCGCAGAATCATCCGCAGCGAAGATGGTATTGGACATATTCAGGACAACGACTATGCAGCACCGATCATCAGCCACCGTGCAGACCCTTATATCTACAAGCACACGGATGGAAAATACTATTTTCTCGGCTCTCATACCGACGCAGGCCATAATTTGAATGGTACTTATCAGTATCTTTACATCATCCTGCGCAGCGCAGACACGCTCGAAGATCTGACTGACAATTCCGGGCGCTACACAGAAAAAATAATCTACGAAAGAAAACCTATCGGTCCTGATCGTGTAAGTCCTCACATCTGGGCTCCTGAGATCCATTATATTCAGGGTGGCTGGTATGTATATTATACCACGACTGTATCTGGCCACTCTTCATGGCGGATCCGTCCACACTGCCTTGCCTGTACCGGTGATGACCCGATGACTGATCCATGGATCAGCAAAGGGCCGATCCAGACAACTGTAGAAAATGATATTGCTTTTACAGACTTTTCGCTGGATCACACTTTTTTCCATCACAACGATACAGATTACTTTGTATGGGCACAAAAGACAAACAATATTTCCGATATCTTTATTGCCAAATTATCCAATCCATGGACAATCTGTACTCCATCTGTTCTTCTGACACATCCGGAGTATAACTGGGAGCTCCACGGATTCGCTGTAAATGAAGGTCCCGCTGTTATAAAGCATGACGGGCGGATCTTCCTTACCTTTTCAGCAAGTGGCACAGATGCTCTTTACAATATGGGACTTTTATATGCCAGCGAAGATTCTGATCTTCTGGACTCTTCTTCCTGGACAAAGCTCCCTTACCCGGTATTCCAGAGCAGTCGCGCCACCGGCTTCTTCGGGCCTGGACATAACAGCTTCACCCGTTCTACCGATGACACAGAAGATCTGATGGTCTATCATGCACGCCAGGAAGAACGTTATCTTGGTGAAGGAGACTATCAGCCACTTTATGATGCCGGAAGAAATGCTTATATCGGCAAAGTTTTCTGGGATGAAAATGGTATGCCGGACTTTTCCGTTCCAGGTGCTTCTCTTGCAATGCGTAAAGAGGACCTTATATTACCTGAATCCTGGTAAGTATTCATTTCATATATAAATATGCAAAAGAGCAGACATTCCTTGCGGTGGGAAGGCAATGTCTGCTCTTACTACACATTATTATTTTAATTTCTGATATTTCTTTATAACTTTATCTAATAAAATCTCTGCTTTTTTATACACTCCTTCTTCCATCTGATTGTACGGGAAGATTGCACGGTCTTCAATTTCTACACCTCTGTGCTGCATCAATTTTTTAAACAACAATGAGAAATTTGAATCCAGATCATAAAGTGGCATAAGCGCATGCGTCAATTTCGATAATGCCATAACTCTGTCAAAATCTTTTTCCTTTGTTGATTTTACAAGATCACTCCAGATTTCAGGCACAATATTAGAAAGAGCTCCTATGCATCCTACTCCTCCGGATGTAAGATTATAAAGGAACTGATCGTCAAATCCTGAGAACATCTCAAACTCATGTCCTTCTACAGCCAACATCAGTTCATTTGTATGATTTGGTTCTGACACGGAGTCCTTTAAACCTTTAATATTAGTATTATTTTCTACCAGTTTTTTCAAGGTTTCCGGAGCGATGGAATGTCCACTTCTTGCCGGGAAATTATAGATATAAAGATTTCCTTTTATTGACTTTGCAAGCGTATCATAATATACAAAAATCTTTTCCTGATCCAGTGCATAATAACATGGTCCGATAACCATTGCTCCTTCATAGCCCATTTCATTCACTTCATTTGACAACGCCACAGTATCTTCAAAATTAAGGCTTCCGGTTCCAGCATAAAGCTTTGTGCGCCCTGCAGTATAATCTGCATAGAATTTGAAGAAATCATGTTTCTCCTGTTTCGTAAGTCCTGTAAATTCACCGGACGATCCCAACACAAGAATTCCATCAACGCCTCCTTCAATCAGGAAATCAATTACCTTTTTATTCCCTTCATAATCCGGTTTTTCATTTTCATCAAAAACTGTAACAACTGGTGTAACGATTTTACACATATTTTCTACCTCTCTTCCTATCTTTATCCTAATTCACTTTCTTGTAAAAATCAGACAATATAATTCGTCAGCTGACCAATCCTGTCTATCTCACATGTAACTTTATCACCTTTCTTTAGGAACCTTGGTGGCGTAAATCCCATTCCAACACCTGCTGGTGTACCGGTTGCAATAATGTCACCAGCCTCCAGAGTAATTCCTTTGGACAATTCTGCAATCAGCCCCGGAACTTTTTTAATCAGATATTTGGTATTTGAGTTCTGTCTGAGTTCACCATTCACATAACTCTTAATATCCAGTTCTAACGGCATCGGAAGCTCTGTACGGTCTACGATCACAGGTCCCATGATCGTATAATTATCCAGACTTTTTCCCATCAGCCACTGTCCATGTCTGGTCTGAAGATCTCTTGAAGAAAGATCATTAAATACGGAATATCCAAATACATATTCTTCTGCTTTTTCTTCCGTGATTCCTTTTCCTTCTTTTCCTATAATGACCGCTAATTCTGTTTCATAATCCACTTTTTCATCGATATCAAACCGTCCCTGGATCTCTTCATTTGCCCCAAGAATACGGTTTGTTCTTTTTGCAAAATACACGGTACCGGATACTTCATCCGACACAGCTCCTGCCAGATGTTCCTTTGTCTCTTCCAGATGATCTGTATAATTTACTCCAACGCAAAGAATATCATGAACCGGGCGTTCAATCGGTGTAAGCATTTCCTGTTCTTCTATTCTATGTACCAATCCATCTGCAGCACAGATCATCTGTGCTGCTTTTTGCGGATCGCCATTTACCATATGAACAAAATCTATCAAAGATTTCCCTTTTAATTCCGGGAATAATTCATCTAAAAAGAACACTTTATCTTCCTTCTCAAAAGCTGCCAGATGAATTTCTCCATTTTTATCTTTTACTCTGGTATAACGCAATTTTTCCACCCCATTTTTACATATAGTTACAAACTCTTGCTATTGCCATCTCGGTATATCCAAGAGCTTCTGCTTTTGTCAGCTTGCCATCAGCAACTTCCTTAATTTCTGTCATCAGCTCATCGCCAAGTTCTGTCATTGTCTTTGTTCCATAAATATACGGGCTTGCATCGATATCAATATTATCAGACATATTTGCAAAAGTAACTTTATTACCGGTGATCTTAATTACCGGCGCAAGCGGATTTCCTGTCGGTGTACCACGTCCGGTAGAAAATACAACAATCTGACATCCACCGGCTACCATTGCCGCTACTGATGACGGGTCATTTCCCGGAGTGTCCATAATAACAAGTCCCTGTTTTGGTTCTACCTGTTTTGCATAGTCATATACTGCTGTTACTTCTGAATGACCGCCTTTATGGATACATCCCAATGATTTTTCTTCCAGTGTTGTAAGTCCTCCTTCTTTGTTTCCCGGAGAAGGATTTCCTTCACGGATATCATGTCCTACTAACTTGATTGCATGCTCATAGTCATGAACGATCTGGTAAATTCTGTCACTGATTTCTTTTGTCTTTCCGCGTCTTGCCAGAATATGTTCTGCGCCAATAAATTCTGTTGTCTCAGAAAGAATCGAAGTACCTCCAAGTTCTACCATACGGTCACTCATCTCTCCGATCAGGACATTTGCTGCAAGTCCTGAAGTCGGATCCGAACCTCCACATTCTGTTCCGATGATCAGCTCAGAAAAATCAAATTCTTCTTTCTGCAGAAGAGAAGCTTCCTGTGCCATCTCTTTTGCTGCACGGACAGCTTTTTCTACTGTAGAAATCGTTCCTCCGTTTTCCTGTATAATGAAATGACGGATTGGTTTATTCGTTCTCTCTTTAATTGCATCTAACACAAGATCCATCTGACAGTTTTCACATCCAAGTGATACAACGACCGTTCCATATACGTTCGGGTTTGCTGCATATCCGGCCATTACATCCATTGTGAACTGCTGGTCTGACGGAACCTGGGAACATCCATTTTGGTTATTGAATGTAACTGCAGATTCTACCTGGGATGCGATAATTCTTGTTGTATCTGATGCACAGACACTTGCCGGTAAAATTAAAATTTTATTTCTGATTCCAACTCTTCCATCTGGTCTTCTATATCCCCAAAAAGTCATTTTTTCCATTTTTAAATTCCTCCTGTCTTCTTATATTCCGTATTTAAAGATTTTCTCTGTGATTCTGGACATTATGTACATGTACATGCTCGCCAACATGGATGTCACATGCTGCAAGACCAATGTGTTCTCCATATTTTACTACTTCCGTTCCTTTTGGCATTTCCTTGATTGCTACTTTATGGTACATTGGTACATCTGTAGCTGCTGTAATCTTCTGTACATCTCCGTTTCTGTCTCTCCAGATTATTTCATCTCCTGCATTAATCTTTTCAATTGCTACAACGACGGTATCTTTTTCATCAATAATTGCTGCGTTAACTGTTACTGCCATTTTGCTCATCTCCTATTTTCATGTTTAAATGATGTTGTGGTCAAAAGATATTTTGACCCTGGTATCTTTAAATTAATATGTTACAATATATCTTGTTACTTCGCTGCTTCTGTTTTCTTCTCTTCCAGAGGGAATTTCGGGCAGCCATATTTATGTGCCCACCAGTTTGTGACGATTGGAACAAGAATTGCTGTAATAACTACAGATGCTGCAACCTGTGCTGTTGCCTGTGGTACATATGCTTCCAGGCTCTTATCTGCAAGTCCTACAACCGCCGGAACTGCAACCGCATTACCTGCTGTTGTCGCTACTGCCCATCCGGCATAACCCGGTCGTTTTGAAATCTTCCGATCACATAATACAATAAATGCTCCACTAATAAAAGTAGTCATAAATCCAAGCAGAACTCCTGACGGTCCTCCCTTTATAACTGCGGAAAGATCAATTCCTGCTCCAAGTGTAAGTCCTACAAAAGGAATTAAAATCGGTCCTGCCGGTGTAAGGAAATCAGAAAATGATTTATCAAGATTTCCAAGGATCATACCAACAATGATCGGTGTAATTGCTGCAAGGATTGAAAGAATCGGAATATTTGCAAGTCCTGAAGCTCCCATTGCGACCAGTGTAAAAAATGGACCATCATTCAATGAGAGTAATGCCATTGCACCACAATCCACTTCATCACCATAAGACTGCATCAAGGAAAGATATACGGAACCATTGCTGTTTGTTACCGCACAGATAATTGCTAATGCAGATAATCCAAGAAATCCATTTGTACCGAACACTTTACCAACTACAATACCAATTACTGCTCCAGCCACAAATTTGGAAATCAGAAGAACTCCACCACGTTTGAATACACTTCCGATTTCATTAAATCTCAGCGTTGTTCCGAGACATACCAGCTGAATTCCCATCGCTGTTGCTGCACCTGCATTTGAAAAAGTTGCTGTTGTAAGTGAACCTACCTGAAGTACCGACGAACAAAACGTATTTAAAATTGCCCCAATCAAAAGCGGAACGATCATCATTCCAGCCGGCACTTTCTTCAAAAAGTTCATAATCATAGTTTTTTGCCTCCTCTTTACCTTTTACTTTTCACTTGTTCGTATATACGTACTCCGTATGTATTTACATACTTTATGTTCTTAAAATAGCACTCGTACACTTTATTGTCAATATATCATCAAATAAATTCATTATTTTTATCATTTTGCACAATTTTTTTAGGTAAATTTCTACATATACAACACGCAACTCTGGAATTCTATACGATTATCTGATATAATTTTTATATATTTGATTGAAATTTGAATAATTTCAATGTTAATAAAGGAGATTTAAATCAATGGCAACAACTGAACATCGCCCTACTGAGCGGGTACTTGATATACTGGAGCTTCTTTCAAACTCAGAAGATGGAATGACCCTCACTGAGCTTTCCAAAGCACTGAACGCTCCAAAAAGCAGCATTATGCCGCTTGTTCATACGATGACTGCCCGGAATTTTATTTATATGCAAAAGAATACTCTGCGCTATTTTATTGGTGTAGCAACTTATTCTGTAGGAATTACATATAATAACCGTAAGACTTCCCTACAATTCATTCAGCAGGAAATGAGTAATATCACAACACAAACCAACGAAACTTGTCAGCTTGGCATCCAGTCCCGAAACATGGTACTTTATATTGCAAAAAAAGAAGCACCTCAGCCAATCCGTCTGATGTCTTCTGTAGGAAAACAACTTCCTCTGTATTGTACTGGTCTCGGAAGAGCACTTCTGGCTTACAAATCCGAAGAAGAAATACGCAGTTTATTTCCGGAAGTTCTTACCGCATACACCCCGCATACACTTGCTACCGTCGATGATCTGATAAAAGAACTGGAGCTTACCCGACAGCGCGGATACGCATTAGAGCATGAAGAAACTAATTTAATGGTGAACTGCATTGCCGTTTCTCTGGATTACAATAACGCGCCAATCGCAGCTTTAAGTGTATCCATACCAACTTTCCGTATTTCTGGGGAAAAAGAAAAAGAAGTTGTTCAGATTTTATGGGAAGCCAAACACCGAATTGAAGCCCACTTTCAAGTGTATGGTGTTGATTTTGGAAATTAAAAAATACCTGACAGAAAGCAAAATTCACTTTCTGCCAGGTATTTCATTTTTCTATACGCCTTTCCCTTCCCCTGCAAAATATTCTTTTACATACTTTACCACAACTCCTGATAACAGGAAGACTGCAATTAAGTTCGGGATTGCCATCAGTCCGTTAAATGTCTCTGCAATATTCCACATCAGTCCAAGATCCATCGTTGCTCCGACGATCGCAACCAGTGAATACAGCACCATAAACGGTTTGTTGATCTTCGTTCCAAATAAAAATTCAATACATCTGGTTCCATAAAGTCCCCATCCGATAATCGTTGAAAATGCAAAGCAGCACATTGCAACCGCGGTAAAGATCGATACCCAGTTCCCATATGTAGAAGTAAATCCAAGAATCGTAAGCTCCGCACCTGCTGCCTCACCGTAACCAATCGAAACTCCGCTGCACAGGATTACCAGTGCGGTCAGTGTACAGATTACGATCGTATCTATAAATACCTCAAAGATTCCGAAGAATCCCTGTTTCACCGGTTTTTTTGTATCTGCACATGCATGTGCAATCGATCCGGTACCAAGACCTGCCTCATTAGAGAAAATTCCTCTGGACACACCTTTTTTCATACTGATAAAGAAGCTTCCGACTGCCCCCGGTCCTCCGATCGCGATCGCTCCTGCAACTCCTACAATATTTCCGGTTCCGACCGTTGCCGCGAGTGCCGTACAGACTGCCTGAAATGGCGTCATCGCACCATCTGATGCATCCTTTTTCCGAAGCATACGTCCGATCGTTACCTTCATGGCGGACGTTTCTTCTTTTTTATGCCTCGTAACGTATTTCTTCTTTTATTTTATCCTGGATTTCCACAAGAACTTCCATTAAAAGCGGATTGAACGCTCCGCACTCTCCGTTCAGGATCATCTTCATCGCCTGCTCATGTGAATACGCATCTTTATATACACGCTTACTCACCAGTGCATCATAAACATCTGCCACAGATACAACCTGTGCCGCAATTGGAATCTGTTCTCCGATCAGACCATCCGGATACCCTTTACCATCATAACGTTCATGATGCCATCTGCAGATCTGGTACGCGATCTTGATCATCTTCTCATCCTTATAATGCTCCAGCTTATCCAGCATAGAAGCACCAATC
Source organism: Coprococcus sp. AF102-57 (assembly GCF_027686195.1). Taxonomy (NCBI): domain Bacteria; kingdom Bacillati; phylum Bacillota; class Clostridia; order Lachnospirales; family Lachnospiraceae; genus Coprococcus; species Coprococcus sp. AF102-57. The sequence goes on from NZ_JAQCSY010000009.1 coordinate 72,244, forward strand.
AGCGTATGCTCTTTCATAGTCTCAAATTCTTCTTTAGTCAGCTTTCCAGGCTTATTCAGAATCGACTCATCAATTCCAACCTTACCGATATCATGAAACGCGGATGCTGTTGAAATCAGATAGCAGTCATCCGGCGTCAAATTATATGCATCCGTATTCTCAACAAGTCTTTCCAGAAAAAGTCTCGTCAATGTATTGATGTGGACAACATGAAGGCCGCTCTCTCCATTACGAAATTCCATAATCTGGCTTAGAACTTCTACCATCATCTGATTGTTCTTTTCCTTTTCATGCATCTGATCGGATACCATGGAAATCAGCCTTCTCTGTTTTGCATACAGCTTGATCGTATTAAATACACGCTGGTATACAACCTTGCTGTCAAAAGGTCTGCTGATGTAATCGGATACTCCAAACTTGAACGCTTTCCGGATATAGTTCTCAGATTCCTCGCTGGATATCATAATTACCGGCACATCTTCAATCCAGTGATTCCGGTTCATATACATCAGAATTTCAAAACCGTCCATAATCGGCATCACGATATCAAGCAGTACCAGTGATATCTCTTTCCCGTATTGTTCTATTAGCGAAACGCATTCCTGTCCGTTCGTTGCTTCAATGATCTCAAAATCATCTTTCAGCATCTCACAGAGAATCGCACGGTTCATCTCTGAATCATCGACAACCAGGATCCGCTGTTTAATCTGGTTATGCTTCTCGTACTGCTCTCTTTCATCTTTCTGTGTAACCACTTTATTCTTCGTAGCCTTCGCCTGATACATCAGCTTGTCCGCTCTGTTCACGGCTTCCTCAATACTGTCTCCTTCCGTCAGCACGCCACCGGCACTGATAGAAAGCCGCAAATTCAGGTATCCCGGAACATTTGCATTATAGATACGCTCCTGTATCAATTGCAGTTTCTGGCTAAAAACTTCTTCCGTAACTTCCGGCATCACAAGAAGGAATTCATCCCCGCCAAAACGGATCAGCTTATCCGTCTTACGGATATTTTTCCGGATAATATCTACAACCGTATAGAGTGCCATATCCCCTGCCTGATGTCCGTAGGTATCATTATGCAGTTTAAAATCATCTAGATCGATCAGTGCAACCCCGGCATTTTTCTTCTTGTTCTTCATCTCATCCTCATAATACCGCCGGTTGTATGCATCTGTCACTGCATCTCTGTATAACCTGTCATTGTAATGTACAAACATATCTATCAAACGCTCATGATTGATCTCTCCAATCGACCAGTCACCATCCAGGCAACGGATCAGCTCGAGTACATATGGCTTCTCATCTACTTCTATATAACGTGCGATCACCTGATAAATCTTGCCATTTACAATCTCCAGCTTTCCTTTTTCTTCTTTCGTGGTCGCTGCACGCATCGCTACACAGTTATCACAGGGTGTTTCCCGTTTCCAATAATGATAGCATCTCTGCCGCTCATTGATTTTTCTCCATTCTTCATTGATATCTGATATATTTCCAATCGGGAAAAGACGGATCTCCTGAAAGATCTTCCGAAAATGTCGGATTTCTTCTTCTAATTGTTCTTTTGTCATTCGTTCTTCCGCGTTCATGTCTTTTCCTCCAGACTTCTACTACGCAGTTTCCTGTTATTTTCATTTCTAATTATTTTACAATATTTACCAAAAAATAAAAAGAATTATCCCGATATATCTTAAAATTTTTTTCTGAAGCATAGGATACATCTGCATTACTGTAAAAAAGGACCACCAAAGCCTGTTTCCAGGAATGGTGATCCTTCATGAAATACTTATATAACTATTCTTTTATGTAATTTATTTTCTCGTCATCACACGATTTTCTACCGCTGCAGTCATCGGAACTTCCGCTGTTACTGATGCATTCTCGATTTCCACAGAATAGGTCTTGTGGATCAGACAGTTGATCGGATCTTCTGTCGTGATGACCAGTGCCAGACTATGTCCAGGCTCTACCGTATATCTTGTCGCATTCAGATAAATATGGTAATCATGGTATTCACCCTTTTTCAGTTCGATACTGTTCTGTGCTGTCTCCGGTTCATATCCTGCTTCCGGATTGCACAAATCTGCAAATGCTCGTGTGATCACACGGTATTTCTTATGTACAGTAGCAAACTCCGCTTCATTCCATGCCGGAACCTCTCCTCCGCTGATAATTCCGCCTTCTTTTACCACATTGACCGGAATTGTATTTCTCTGCGGATCTACAGACTGAATGCTGTCAAATTCTTCATCGCATACGTCACAAAGAAGAAGAGTAAGCTTCACATCATCCATACGTCCTGACATTTCATGCATTCCAAGCTTCATCGTCAGAGTATCTGCATCATTACTGTTTACCGGATTGAAATCTGCTTCTGCATCTCCATCTTTTAACGCTGCTCTTAATCTTACGCAGGTTGTTCCCTGTAACGTCACTGCCTCTTTAAACGGCTCCGTCACATAACGCTGTGCCATATTACTTGATCTCACACCCATCACATCATCGAAGTTCTCTGCACTGACACCTGCTGCTTCCCAGTCTGTATCGATTACAGTTGTTCCCTGTTCTTCGCATGTAAGATTCATCTTATATGCTGTCTCCCAGGAATCTGCTGTCTCCCATTTTCTCTGGTCATAGTTCATCTGCACCAGGACTGCCGGTCTGTTCTCTGCACCATTTTCAACTCCGTATAAATAATGAGAAATCCATTCATTGATAATATCATCATAGAATTTACCATCCACAAGGATTCCATATCGTTTCGGCATAGTTGGTGTGATATGTGCACCCTGATGAAGGATTGCTTTTACATTCTTTCCTGCCTTCTGGAAAGATTTGTACATCATCTCATACTGCTTGGTAGACACGTTCTCGTCATTCAGTCCCTGTACGATGAGCGCACTGCATTTGATCCGGTCTGCATGAAGGCGATAATTTCCCATACCCCAGAACTCCGGATTATAGTCAAATCCACCCTTGATCTGCTGAAGGCTCATCTCATGATGAAACGCTCCCATATCATCCCGCTGCTTCTCGGTTAATGTCTCATCATTGTAACGGCTGGAACAAAAATAGGCAAGGAAGCTGTTCAGCATTTCTTTCGGCCAGTACCGCTGTGCGCCCTGCATGTTCTGCTGGCTGTACCAGTCCGCGATTCCTGCGATCGGTACGATTGTCTCCAGTCCTTCTACTCCTGTTGTTGCCACTGCAAACGGCATGGTTCCGGCGTAAGATCTTCCTGTCATGGCAACCTTTCCATTGGACCAGTCCGCCTTTGTCTCAACCGTTCCTTCGCGGTCTGCATATCCGATACGGTCTCCATGCAGCCATTCTACAATTGCTTTGAAAGCGTCTCTTTCATAGTCTGAACCAACATAGTTGAATCCGTCAGATCCTTTTGAACCAAATCCTGCACTTAAAACAACTGCAAATCCACGTACAAGATAATAATCAAAGGTGTCGATATTTTCAAAAACCATAACGTTATTATTTCCTTTATCCGGATAATACCAGTCTGCCGGATCTGCTTTTAAAGAAAGATCCATTGCACTGATGCATCCCTGCGGAACATGCGCATCCACTTTTTTGTCAAGATCCGCAAAATTAACCGGATGATATTCTTTTTCTGCCACTTCTTTCATATGCGGATATCCATCTTCCTGGACTCCCGCCGCATATGGACGTGCTTCATATAAAGTTGCAGCCTTATAATTCCCCTCTACTGCACTTCTTGGTACCTGGACAACAGCTTTCACAAGATCTCTTTTTCCATCTCCGTCCACATCGTAATCCGTTTCCACATAAACACAATATCTTACGATACTGGATGTTGCCGGATCATACTTTTCTCCTGTCTTTCCATCTGTAAGTGGAAATACCGGCTGTGCAAGTCCGTTCTCAAATACTGGTACTTTGCTGTAATTCTTTTCGTTCATGGTAAACCTCCCAAACATTAAATAAATACTCGGATCTAATCACATATTATTTCCCCAATATTATTGTGATTTCATTTCTCCATTTCCTATTATAACGAGATGCAAGAAGAACTTCAATGAGATATTTCGCTTTATTTTATAGTTTACTATACCTGTTTTCTTTTCTCAATTCTATAGAAATAATCTTTTAGACATGCTATAGTAAACTTATATTTTACATAGATTTATCTATAATTTAACAAACAAAAAGGGGATATTATGAAAAAGAACATAAAAAAGATATTAAAAGTTCTCGGAATCTTCCTGCTTATCATTCTGGTTGCGCTGATTGCATATCTGATCTACCTCTTTGCGAGCTATCACCGCATGCCGGATAATCAGGCTTCGAAGATCGAGAAAACTTCCGGTGGAACAGCCGCAGCTGACACACTGACAACCGAGAAAGAATATTCCGCTCTGACCTACAATGTTGGTTTCGGAGCCTACACGCCGGACTTCAGCTTCTTTATGGACGGTGGAAAATCTTCCTGGGCAAAAAGTAAGGAAAGTGTCGAAGCTGATATTCAGGGTGCCGGAGAGCTGGTTGCTTCCAAAGATCCGGATTTCACACTGATCCAGGAAGTTGATCTGAACTCTACAAGAAGCTACCATGTAGATGAATACTCGATTTTAAAGGATACGATTCCAAGTTACAATACGGTATTTGCACAGAATTACGATTCCGCATTCCTTTTTTATCCATTCACACAGCCGCATGGCCGTAGCCGTTCCGGACTTGCTCTTTTCTCCAAATATCCGGTTACGGATTCTCTGAGAAGAAGCTTTCCTATATCGACAAGCTTCAGCAAGTTCTTTGATCTTGACCGCTGTTACAGTATTTCCAGAGTCCCTGTAGATAACGGAAAGGAACTGGTTATCTTCCTGCTACACATGTCTGCTTACGGCAACAGTGATGCGATTCGCGAAGGACAGATCCGTATGCTGAGTGCAGATATGGAAAAGGAATACGAAGCCGGTAATTATGTACTATGCGGTGGTGATTTCAACCATGACCTGAAGGCATCCGAAAAAGATGCAGAAAATTGTGAGTCCTGGGCTTATCCGTTCCCACGCGAAGAGCTTCCGGAACACTTTTCATTCTGCCTGGACAATCTTTCTGACAGTGAAAAGGATGCACTCTGGGACAGTGCACGAAATGCAGATATGGAATATGTACCTGGTGTGACCTACACGGTAACACTGGACGGATTTATTACTTCCGATAATATTGAATGCACAGAATATGAAAATGTAAATACCGGATATAGCTACTCGGATCATGATCCGGTGTATATGAAATTCCAATTATTAGATGAATAATATGTAAAAAGGCAGCTGATCTTTTCAGACCAGCTGCCTATGTTTTCGTCTATTTTCTTTCGTCCTACTTCAGATCAATCTTCTCCTGCAATACCACACAGCCTGCCATATCACCAATAACATTTACACAGGTTGCTCCCATATCGCAAAGCGTATTGATACTGATATAAACGCCCATAACACCTGCCGGAAGTCCTGCCATCGTAGCAAGTTCCGCAAAGGATGCGATCGCACCTCCCGGGATTCCCGGTGTACCGACTGACAGAAGCACATTTGCCAGAAGGATAATTATCATCATCGATACACTGACATTGACACCACATGCATTTGCAAAGAACATGATCATGAATGACATAACGATTGAAACGGCATCCATATTGACCGTTGCTCCAAGCGGAATTGCAATACTGGAAATCTGGTTGGAAACACCAAGTTCATTCTCCACACAACTCTTACTGATCGGAATGGTTGCCGAGCTTGAACAGGTTCCGAATGCATTCAGTGCTGCCGGATTTCGTCACCTGCTTTTCACTCTTTCTATATTTTCCGCACTGAATTTCCATCTCTAATCTTTACAGGAAACCGGTACGAATAATTTTTCTGCTGCCATTCCGGATCCTCCATCATCCGCAGAAGATGTTTTGCTGTGATACGTCCGAGCTGATACTTTGGATGCACCGCTGTCACCAGCTGGATACTGGTACTCGAATCCTGAAGCTCTGCATCATCAAAAGATACCAGCGAAATGTCCTCCGGCACATGCAGCCCTCTCTCTTCCAGGAACTCCATGTAATAATCCGCCACCTCATCATTGTAGACCATCATCGCCGTACAATCCTTCGTCCGTCTGTACATCCTAAGCAGTCCCTTTTTGCTCAGTTTCTCCTCCATATCCTTCGTCGAATACCAACGAATACAGTCATCATCAAATTTCACGCCGTAATCTGACAGGCACTGAACAAATCCTTTGTACCGCTCAATCCCCTGCCTGTCATCATACTTGAAGATTCCGCCAATCCTTCGGTGCCCGTTCTCGATCAGAATCCTGGTCAACTCGTAAGCTGATCTGGAATCCGACATTTCTACACTGTCAAATGGCATATTTTCATAATGATTGTGGATAAACAGTGTCGGAATATTTCTTCTTTTGATTTCTTTATAAAGACGAATGTTTGGATTTGGAAATGCCGATCTCGATCCTTCAATGATCAGACCACTGACATTTCCTTTGAGCAGACCTTCCAGATAAATCGCCTCATCATTCAGGCGGTTCTTCGTTACCGCAACCTCAATTCCATATCCTTTTTCTGTCAGCGAAGCTTCAATCCCATCGTATACCCGCGGAAACAGATAATCAGAATAATAGCTCAAAAGAAGACCTATTTGTGGTCTTTCTCCATTTACTCCACTGCTGTCATAAGAAACATAGGTTCCGCTTCCCCTCACACGGGTAATCAGACCTTCTTCCTCCAGTTGCCGCAATGCAGTCCTTACCGTCTGCCTGGAATATCCAAACTTCTTCTGAAGGCTTGTCTCTGACGGAAATTTATCCATATTTTTAATCACACCACTGGTGATCAGTGTATGTGCCCAATTATATAATTTTTGGTATTTAAGTCCTTCCTGTTCTGTCTTATGCATAAACTCTCCATTTCTGCCACATAGACCAAAAATCAGGATCCGCAATCTTATTTGGACTGCAAATCCTGACTTCCGATCTGTATACATTCGGAAAATTCTTCTCGTAAACGAGAACTGTCAGTTTCCCAATATGTAAATTATTATTTGATTACCTGGATAGATTCTCTGTCTGCGAATACTGCCACAAAGATCAGGAATACAACACCCTGAATGAGCTGCATCATCTGTGTTGTGAATCCCATCATTGTCAGTCCACTGTTCAGTACGATGTACAGTAAAGATCCAACAACAATATTTTCAAAACGAACCTTTGCGCCACCGGAAATCGGCATACCACCTAATACCAGCGCGATCAGAATCTGTGTTTCCAGCTGGTTACCACCTGAAGATGTAACCGATCCGACTTTGATTACATTGATAAATGCCGCAAATCCTGTAATTGCACCTGCAAGTACATAGATGAGGAATTTCATCTTATCTGTACGGATACCAGAGAACATTGCTGCTTTTTCACCGGCTCCGATTGCTTTCAGATAAGTTCCGAACTTTGTATAACGGAATGCAATGAATCCAATAATCAAAATAACTACCGTACATGCAACCTTAAGTCCTGTACTGTCATAATTGATCAGTTTTGCAGAACCTGCAACAGGTGCATTTGTTGTAAGGTATTTGATAAATCCACGGAATAAGAACATGGTACAAATTGTAACAATGAAGGATTTAATCTTACGGAATACATAGAAGTAACCATTCAGAGCTCCAATTGCCGCACCAGATGCAATGCCACCGATAATTGCGAGTGGAATGCTTTTCTGTGAAAGAATACATACAACGATGGATGAAATACCGAGGATAGATCCCTGAGAGAAATCCAGACCTCCCATTGTCATAATGAAGAAAACACCCATAGCTGCAATCATAGTTACATATACCTGTGAAAGTACCAGTGACATATTTCCCATCATACGGAAATCTGTCAGAACATTAAATAACAGGAAAATAACAACCAATCCTACGATTGGCAGGAGCGAACGAATTAAGGTCATCTTAGATGCCTTTTTCAGCTGCTGCTCTTTATCATTTGTTTTTGCACTTACTTGACTTCCCATAGCTGCCTCCTTATACCATCATAGAAATAAGACCATTTTCATCGAGGTTCTTATCTCTATCCAGCTGACCACTGATTTTTCCATCTTTCATAATTATGATACGGTCGCACATACCGATCAGCTCCATCAGCTCTTCTGAAATCATGATAATGGATTTTCCATTTTTTCTCATCTGATTCATTAACTGGTAGATATCCTGTTTAACTTTGATATCAATACCACGTGTCGGGCTGTCCAGTACAACGATGTCAGAATCTTTTCCGATCCATCTTGCAAGAACGACTTTCTGTTTGTTACCACCTGAAAGATTTGATACAAACTGGTTTACATCTACCATCTTTACAGACATCTGTTTTGCATATTTGTCTGCAAATTCTTTACGCTTCTTGTCACTTAAGAGATGTGACTTTCCTGCCAGTTCATCCAGTGATGGGAGGCAGATATTGTCTCCGATACTCTGATTCAGAACAACAGATTCATTATCACGGTCTTTTGATGTGTACGCAATACTGTGTTTGATCGCAGTCGGAATATCATTAATCTGTGTTCCATCTGCCAGTGTTACGCTACCTGTACGGTCATAAGATGCACCGAAAATAGCTTTTCCGATTTCATGCATACCAGATTCTGAAAGTCCACCGAATCCAAGGATTTCACCTTTATGAAGATCAAATGTTACATCTTCGATCAATCCAGGAACAGTAACATTCTTTACTGATAATACAACTTCGTCAGATACTTTTTCACCATAATCTGCACGATAATAATCACCTGTTACTTCTCGTCCTACCATCAGTTTCTTCAGATCATCTTCTGTTACATCTTTACTCTTAACAGTATCAATGTAAACACCATCCCGAAGGATTGTGATTGTATCCGACTTATCAAGGATTTCCGGAAGGTCATGTGAAATGAAAATAACTGTATTTCCACTCTTTCTGATTCTTTCCATATGTTTGTAAAGCTCTTCACGTCCTTCCTGTGAAAGAGCAGTTGTTGTCTCATCGATAACAACGATCTTCGGATCAAAATAGGTAGCCTTTACGATCTCGACCAGCTTACGGTCTTCGAAGTTGTAATTGTCGATCATGTCAGCTGCTTTAATTCTGTCAAAGCCATATTGCTTTAAAAGCTCTGTTGCTTTTTTGTTCATGGCATTTGTATTTTTAATTCCAAAATGTACGAACTGATCTTCATGTCCGAGGAAAATATTCTCTGCAACTGTAAGTCCTGACAGAGTTCCAAGTTCCTGTACGATGATAGATACACCTTCGTTGTTTGCTTCTACCTGGTTCTTCGGATGAATTTCTTTTCCGTCCAGAATGAACTGTCCGCTTCCAATGCTGTAGATACCTGTCAGCATGTTGGTCAGAGTGGATTTACCAGAACCGTTTTCTCCGATCAGCGCGTGAACCTCTCCTTTGTTTACATTGAAGGATACATTCTGAACTGCTTTTGTAATACCGAAGTTTTTACAAAGATTTTTTACCTGTAATCTTACTTCACTCATTGCTGTCTTCCTCCCTTCATTACTTGACGATTTCGCCCTTAGTAGCCTTTGTTGTCACAGTAATGATAATAAGCAGTGCAAGTCCTGTGATAACATCCTGGATTGCAGTCGGTGCTCCGAGAGCAATGAAACCGAAGAAAATGATGTTGATTACGAACTCACCGATGATGATTGCCGGAAGTGGCATTCCGTATTTCTTAAATGCAAGGCCAAAGAAACATCCCATAGTCGGAACGAAGTTTCGGCTCATAGATGCCATTCCGGTAACAGCTACCATAGAAGAACCATAACTGATTGTCAAGATCGCCATAACCCCAAGGAATGCACCACTTAAGATAAATGCAAGTACTTTATATTTATTTACATCAATACCCATATTCTTTGCAACGAACTCATCACTTCCGATTGCATAGGTATAAGTTCCGATTTTAGTGTAGTTTAAGAATATGTAAGCTACTGCACAAGCCGCTAATGCAAGGATGATATCCCATGGCATCTGACCAAATGCACGAATGTTTGCCGGAAGTGTCTGCTCAACACCGCCTGCAATATAGTTTGCGATTGACTCATAAATAAGAGCCAGACCGGTTGTTACGATCATTGATGGAATACGAAGCTTTACATAGAAGATACCGTTCAGTATTCCAACGATTGCGCCTGTAAGAACGCATCCAATAATAAGTCCAAAATAGCCCATGTTAAATCTGGTTGCAAATACACATCCAACGATTGCGGAAAGCATGATGTTTGCACCAATTGAGAAATCGAACATTCCCATTACCATTACAAAATAGAAACCAACTGCACCTACGGTAGCAATCAGGCTCGCCTGAAAGTAATTGAGCATATTGGAAAAGGAACCGAAGTTATGTGGTGTCAAGATTTTAAAGATCAGCCAGGAAAGTACGACCAGACCGATTAAGATCAGATATCCCATCACTTTCCCTGAAAGTTTTTTACTAGTGCCCATATTATCTACCTCTTCATAATTGTCATTTCTGATTTAGAAAAGGTGGCATCGCCTTTGCGACGTCACCCTTTCTGAGTTAATAGTCGTTATTATTTGTCTATCCTAGTTACCTGCACGTGATGCTGCATCTTCAATAGATACCTTAGCAGCTGTTGCCTTTAAGTCTTCCATGCTGAGTTTAGACATATCAACCAGTTCTTCATCTGTGTATGGAAGCTGGTCTACGAAATATTTCTCATATGCTTTGTAGTCATCTGGTGATGATACATACAGATATGGGAATGGAACATCTTCGAATTTACCACCGAAGTCTTTGTAGTTTCCTTTGATTGCATTGTAAACCATCATGAAGGAAATCAGCGGATCACAGTAATGTCCGCCAGATTCACCAGCCATAGATCCATTTTCAAGTCTTTCTCCAAGGTCTGGGAGGAAGTCTGTAGAAACGATATCAATATCACTTGTCTTGCCTGCACGTTCAACTGCTGCGATTGCTCCCTGAAGTGGATCTCCACCACCACCAGCTGGGATCAGTGCATCAAGATCTGGATCTGCTGCCATTAAAGCTTCTGCTGCTTTTGATCCACCTTCTGAAGTTGTACCTGCATACTGTGGTTCAGAAAGAGTTGCCTTATCGTTCGGGTTTTCTTTATTCCATTTTTCAACGCCTGCTTTGTAACCTTCCCATCTTCCAAGCCATGTAGCATCTCCCTGCTCCCAGCCAATAAGACCGATGTTACGATCTCCTTTTTCAAGAAGGATGTTTACAAGTTCTTCACCGTTTGCCGGTTCATCTTCATGTACAGCTCCGATGTAGTAATCAGAATCTTTAGCTGCCTGATAAATATCTGCGCTGTTCTTTTCACTGATTACACGGAAGAACTGTGCAAGATAAACTTTGTTGTCATTACATGTCTTGATAGCAGATGTCATTTCTGTATCAGATGAGTTACAGATGATGATTCCCTGGCATCCTGCTGCTGCAAGCTGTTCTACAGATGCTGTAACTTTTTCAGAAACATGTCCCTGGTCAACATACTGTACTTCGACATCAAGAGCTTTTGCTGCTTCATCAAGGATTTTCTTACACTGTGATCCAAGTACGTCTGTTGAAGACCAAATAGAAACACCAATTTTGATCTTGCCTGATTTTGAAGCACTCTTGTCAGAAGATCCACTTCCACTACCACCACATGCTGCAAGTCCGACTACCATTGTAGCTGCCATTGTAGCTGCTGTTACTTTTTTGAAAACTTTTTTCATATCTTCTCCTCCATCTCCGTTTTCTTGATGATTTGATTATATTATTTGAGTCTGTGCTTTTCAAGAAAATACAAGAAAGTTTTTGTTCAAAGTTGTATTTTAAACGTGTATTTTATCCACCAAAAATGTAATGTTTTTATTCGTTTTGTGCATTATGTCCTTATAGTAATCGTTTTTTTTCAGTGAAAACTAGATTTTTGTGCGTTATGTGTAAAATTTTCATGAACTGACAATACAACTTTCATTTTCTCTATACTTGTATTGTAAATGTATACAAATCACATGATTACATACCTTTTTTTCTTTTTTGATATTATACATACACAGTCTTAATCCTTCCTTAAAAATTTATAGATTTTATGCATTATGCACAGCTTATTTCTTTTTATTATCCGCTTGACATAAGTCCGAATTCAGACTACAATATATCGAGTACGATTTCAGACTTACTATCATCTGATTTCGAAATCTACATAATTATTTAAATGAGGTGAACCATGAGCACGGATTCTACTGTACTTATCAGCAAATATTTAAAAGAATACAATCACATATATAAAGAAGCAAATGAAATTTACCACGAAGCTGCCCGCAGACTGCATCTGTCAGACAGCGCTTTTGAGATTTTCTATACAATTTTTGAAATGGGCGATAACTGCCTGCAGCGTGATATCTGCAAAGCTTCCTGCATGCCAAAGCAGACGGTTAATTCATCTATACGAAAACTGCAGACCGACGGTTATCTTACCCTCTCACCCGGAAAAGGACGAAGTATGCATATCCATCTTACAGCTTCCGGCAAGAAGCTTATTCAGGAAAAGCTGCTTCCTCTCATCCAGATTGAAAATGATACTTTAGCTTCTTTCAGTCCCGAAGAATGTGAACAGCTTCTGCGCCTGAATGCCAAATATAATCAGACCTTACGTTCTAGACTTTCTAACCTTGAGGAGGATCTATAAACTATGAAAATTCAATTATCCGAACACTTTACTTATAAAAAACTTCTGCAATTTGTTTTTCCATCTATTATAATGATGATTTTCACATCCATTTACAGTGTGGTTGACGGACTCTTTGTCTCCAACTTTGTTGGAAAAAGCGCTTTTGCAGCGGTGAATCTGATCATGCCCTTCCTGATGGGCATCAGCGCTCTCGGCTTCATGATCGGAACCGGTGGTAGTGCCATCGTTGCAAAGACGCTTGGTGAAGGAAAGACAGAAAAAGCCAATGAGTATTTTTCCATGCTCGTCTATATCACTGCTATCGGGGGAATCATTATCGCAATCCTGAGTATGTTCCTTGTAAAACCTGTTGCCATTTTATTCGGTGCAAATGGTGCACTTCTTGACAACTGTATTTTATATGGACGTATTCTTTGTATTTCATTGCCTGCTTTTATGCTCCAGAATGTATTTCAGAGTTTTTTTGTAACTGCCGAAAAGCCACATCTGGGACTTCGCGTAATCGTGATCGCCGGCGTGACAAATATGGTTCTCGACTTTTTATTTGTAGCTGTACTCCACCTCGGGCTTCCCGGTGCCGGATTTGCGACTGTATGCGGAGAGTTTATCGGAGGACTTTTCCCGTTATTCTACTTTGGACGGAAAAATTCCAGCTTATTAAAGCTTGGAAAAACACATTTTCATGGCAGAATCTTATTAAAGACCTGTACCAATGGCTCGTCCGAGCTTATGACCAATCTTTCCAGCTCTGTTGTAAATGCTCTTTATAATATGCAGCTCATGAAATTTGCCGGTGAAGACGGCGTTGCAGCTTACGGAACGATCATGTATGTCAATTTTATCTTTGTTTCGATCTTCTTTGGTTATGCGATTGGAAGTGCCCCGATCGTCAGCTATCACTACGGTGCCAACAATCAGAATGAACTAAAGAATCTTTTTCACAAGAGTATCAGGCTGATTGGAACCTGGGCTGTTTCCTTATTTATCATCGCGCAGCTCATTGCAACACCACTCGCCACATTGTTTGTCGGTTATGACCAGGGGCTTTTTGAACTGACACGCAGTGGCTTCCGTCTGTACAGCTTTGCGTTCCTGATCAACGGGTTCAATATTTATGGCTCTGCATTTTTTACCGCATTGAACAACGGTCTGCTCTCTGCGCTGATCTCGTTTCTCAGAACACTGGTCTTTCAGATGGCTATAGTCCTTCTGCTCCCGCTTATTCTTGGAATCAACGGAGTCTGGTGTTCAGTTGCAATTGCTGAACTTTTAACTTTATGCGTTACCGGAACTTTTATCGTCCTGAAACGTAATACGTATCATTATTTGTGAACTACTCGGCAACTCAGTTACCAGAGCATCTGAATTTTGGCGGGATACCGCCTTTTTTCAGGGTGCCGTTGCTAGAATCAAACTTTTTGAACCAAAAATAATATTTGTTATTGAACCGAATCATTCGAAGTGCTATAATCAATTTAAGTTTTGAACTTCACTGTTTTATTTTTTAAATTGAACTTTTTAGTTTGAAAGGAGATTTTCAAATGACAACTTTCTCAGATAGACTTAAAGAGGCGATGTATGCACAGAACCTGAAACAGATTGATCTGGTTCATATCGCCGCAGAAAATAATGTAAAATTAGGTAAAAGCCATGTAAGCCAGTACGTGAGCGGAAAAACTGTTCCGAGAAATGATATCCTCCATTTTCTGGCAGATACGCTTCACGTAGATGCCGATTGGCTGCTCGGTGACAGTCAGGAAAACTTTACTGCTCGGGAAAACAACTCCGTTGCCCCAAAAGCTCCGTCTACCACTAAGACTTCTGGTTCTGTCGGAACTTCAAACTCTTCAAAAAGGGGAACTACACCGATGAAAAAGGCAATAACCGACAAAAATGATAACGATAATGCAGGAAGTTCTGCCATGCATATATTCAAAAAATCATCAAAACTCGATAATGTATTATACGATGTCCGTGGACCGGTTGTTGAAGAAGCTGCCCGTATGGAAGAACGCGGTACCCACGTACTGAAGCTCAATATCGGTAATCCGGCTCCATTTGGTTTCCGCACACCGGACGAAGTCATCTATGATATGAGTCAGCAGCTTTCCGACTGTGAAGGATACTCTCCTTCTCAGGGACTTTTCTCTGCACGGAAGGCAATCATGCAGTACTCCCAGATCAAAAAGCTGCCGAATGTCACAATCAATGATATTTATACCGGAAATGGTGTCAGCGAACTGATCAACCTGTGTATGTCAGCTCTTCTTGACAACGGAGATGAAATCCTGATTCCGTCACCAGACTATCCTCTGTGGACTGCCTGTGCCACACTTGCCGGCGGCAAAGCCGTTCATTATATCTGCGATGAACAGTCTGACTGGTATCCGGACATCGAAGATATGCGCCGTAAGATCACAGACCGTACCAAAGCTCTTGTAATCATCAATCCGAACAACCCGACCGGAGCACTTTATCCGAAAGAGGTTCTGCAGAAGATTGTTGATCTCGCAAGGGAACATCACCTGATCATTTTCTCAGATGAAATTTATGACCGCCTTGTTATGGACGGAAAAGAACATATTTCCATTGCTTCACTGGCACCGGATCTGTTCTGCGTCACCTTCAGTGGCCTTTCAAAATCCCATATGATCGCCGGATTCCGTATTGGCTGGATGGTTCTCAGCGGAAATAAAGCAATCGCAAAAGATTATATCGAAGGAATCAAGATGCTTTCCAATATGCGTCTCTGCTCCAATGTTCCGGCACAGTCTGTCGTTCAGACCGCTCTCTGGGGCAATCAGAGCGTCAACGACTACCTCGTTCCGGGCGGACGTATTTACGAACAGCGCGAATATATTTACAAAGCACTAACTGACATTCCGGGAATCACTGCCATTAAACCGCAGGCTGCATTTTATATGTTCCCGAAGATCGATGTGAAGAAGTTCAACATTATAAATGATGAAAAGTTTGCACTGGATCTGTTGCAGGATAAGAAAATCCTGATCGTACAGGGAAGTGGATTTAACTGGAAACAGCCGGATCATTTCCGGGTAGTATATCTGCCACGAATTGAAGTTCTGAAAGAAGCAGTGGGAAAAATTTCTGATTTCCTGAGTTATTATAGACAGGGGTAGTAAAATGACAGGCACCACCTGAAAAGAAACATAGGGTACGGATTCCGTTGCACTGGACATTCCGATGAGCTCTCGAAACCGTCAATTGTGTCAGCAATGGCTTCCACAATTGACTGGATCTCATCTCCATAGTGCAAAGTCACCCGTACCCTGTTTTTCTTTTCCGGCTCCTTCTGCAATTTTACTGCATCTATAAATATTAACAGAAATAGAATCTTTTGCCCCTGGTATCATCATTTACATTTTCATATTTTAATTTTCTTATGAAAGCAATGCTCTCACTGCTTCTCCGTCAAACACAACTTCTTTTACATGATTTACCTCGATCTGGTACAGTGCATTTGCCGCAATATGTTCGGCTGCCTGCTCCAGATCACGGATTCCTGATGTATTGGAGTAAAGTTCAATTATCACATCAAGGCCTTCATCTGTCACCGTACACTCGTCCTGACGAAGGCTCATTCTCTTCAGGATCTTCGGAAGTGCAAATCTGGAGAAGATGATCTTCTTCTCTTCCGGTGTATAATCCGGGATATCGATAACTGCAAAACGGGACATGATCGGTGCACTGATCTGATCTTTTTCATTGGCAGTTGCAATCGGATATACGCCAACTGTCGGAACGTTACACTCAATATAGTTATCCGTAAATCCAAGGTTATCAAGGAGTGTCAAAAGTACATCCGCCGGATTCCCATTTCCTTTTCCGGATGCTGCTTTGTCCAGCTCATTGATGATAAATACCAGGTTGGATTCTCCTGCTGCCGCAAATGCTTCCATAATAATTCCTGGTTTCGCATTGGCGTATACACGGGAACTTCCTGTAAGCTGTTCCGGATCGTTAATGGAACTCATATCCAGAGTTGTCCACGGAAGCTTCAGGATACGTGCAATTGCATAAGCGATCTGCGATTTACCGGTTCCGGCCGGTCCGATCAGAAGGATTCCATACGCCGGAAGAGTGTGCGTTCTGTTGATCTGGATGATTGTTTCGATGATTCTCTGTTTAACACGTTCCATTCCGTAAAGCTCTTCATCTAGGATTCTTCTTGCCTCATCCGGATCAATGGATTCAAAATAATTGCTCTTCCACTGAATATTCATCATGATTGAAAGAGCTCTCTGCGCATGTCTTCTTTCTTCCGGTGACACTTCATGTGATCTTGCAACAGCAAGGTTTCTTCTTGCCCACAGACGGATATTGTCCGGAAGGGTTCTTCCTGCACAGTTCATAAAATCAGTGATACTCTGCAGGCTTGTCAGCTTCATGCTGTCGCCGTCTTCTTCCATTTCCTCATCCACAGCTTCTTCTGTCGGTGCACTGCTTGCGAAAAGACGCTCGATCATGAACTGCAGGAAACCATCTTCAGCTGAAAGCTTGGTTGCCCCACCGAATGCGATCTCCCGGATCTTGTATACTGCATAGCCGTCTGCACGGTTTTCACCGGAAAGACGGACATTGATATGATTCTCGCCCAGCCATTTGATCAGGCTTACAAATCTCGCATCGATCTGGAGAATGTCCGCACTTACAATTCCATCTTCCTCATCAAATTCAAAGGATGTCTTCTTAATCGGGTTGGTGAAAACACCACAGGAATGATGCTTCCATTTCCGGTTGCTGTTATCCAGAACCAGCATCGGTTTCTCCGCTGTCGCTTCTGTCTCATTCGAGCGGAATGTTGTATAAGTACATTCCTGGGCCTTTTTTTCATCTGGTGTGTGTTTAAAATCAAAAACTGGCATGATTTTTACTCCTTTTTCCTTTTATATTCGCTCTTTTCAAATTGTATATTCTTGCACATTTTATGAATAGTCTGTACCTATCTTAACACACTTGTTGCATATCTGAAAGTCAAAACCATTTCTTCATAGTATTTTTATTCATTTAGATTTTTATTTTCCTTCTGCTCCAGTCCTGCAAAAAACAGCTCATAAAAATCATCTTCTCCTTCCAGTTTCGGTGAATTTTCCCCACCTCCATTGGTGCTCCGCTTCATCTCAGCATGAAATTCTTCTCCGGTACAGATCAGTCAATCTTAAGTTCCACTCTGCTTCCGCCTGCTTTTTCCTTTGTCACCACAATCTGTTTCTCAATCCTTGCTTTTAATTCCTGTACATGGGAAATGATTCCCACCAGACGGTTGCCCTCCGTAAGACCATTCAGTGCTTTCATCGCCTGTTCCAGTGACTCTTCATCCAGTGAACCAAATCCTTCATCGACAAACATGGTATCCAGCTGGATTCCGCCTGCCGATGCCTGGATCTCATCAGAAAGTCCGAGTGCCAGCGAAAGAGAAGCTTTAAAGGATTCCCCGCCGGAAAGCGTCTTCACGCTTCGCTCAGAACCATTGTAGTGATCGATTACGTTCAGTTCCAGACCACTCTGACTCTTCCGGTCATCCGTATCAGTCTGGCGTTTCAGCTCATATTGTCCTCCACTCATCACCATAAACCGCGTATTTGCACGGGCAATGATCCGGTCAAAATAATTGGTCTGGATGTAGGTCTCAAACTTGATCTTTTCTTTGGATCCGCCTTTGATCTTTCCATTTACCGTATCGGAAATTTCACGCACCTGTGTCCAGTTCCGCTCAAGCTCAAGAAGTTTCGCACTCTGCTTGTCAATCGCATTCCTGATTTTCAGATTGTTCTCATAACGGATCCTGATCTCTTCCATCTGTTTTTGAAGCTCTTTTTTCGCACCTGATACTTCCTGTCGTGCCTGCCCAAGCTCTTCCATATCGGTTTCTTTATTACCTGCAATCTGCTTCTCCAGCGTTTTCTTCTTCGTCTTTGCCGCTTCTACCGACTGACTGCAGTCCTGGAATGCCTTCTGGGCAGCATTCAGATTCTTATCGATCTCTTTTTTCTGCTTATCCAGCTCTTTGATCTTCTGTTCTGCTTCTGCTTTCTCCGGAAATTCCAGTTTGCCACGTACCTTCGCAGCCTGCTCTTCTGCATTTGCTTTATCTCTCTCAGACACAAGGAGCTGATCCTTTCGCTCCTGTTCTTCCTCTTGAAGCTTTTTCTGCATCTGCTCCAGTTCCGGGATATCAGCTTCCAGCTTCTGCTTTTCTGCCACTGCTTCTTTAGCTACTTCCAGCTTTTTCTGTAATTCCTTTTCTGACTTTTCGAGGACATCCATCTGTTGACCGACCAACGCCAGCGATTTTTCAATCTCTTCTTCCTGTATGCTGCTGTCAAAACTTTTCACACTCTTTTGGATTTCTTCTCCCAGCGCTTTTAACTGCACCAGCTTTTCATTTGCCTGAAAGCTTGCATCATTCGTCTTTTTCTCCACATCGGCAGTCTCTTTCCGGTATTTTTCAAGCTCTTCTTTTTCCGGTGCACCTTCCGTCATCTGTGCCGGACATGGATGGTGGACCGATCCGCACACCGGACACGGCTCTCCCGTTTTCAGAACCTTTGCAAGAATCCCCGCCTGCTCATCCAGAAATGCCTTCTCCATCCAGGCAAGCTGTGTCTTTCGCTCTGTACATTCCTCCTGCATGACAAGGTATGCTTTCTGCGCCTCTTCCACACTTTTCTTCTGTCTTTGGTATCTTTTATATTGAATAAGAATGTCTTCTGCCGTTTCTTTTCTTACTGAAACCTCTTTTTGTTCTGCTGTAACTTTCAGAACTTTAATTTCCGCATCCTTCAGCTCTTCCAGTAAATTCCTTTTCTGTTCCAGCTGCGCCTGCATCTGCGCTTTCTTTTCCTGATACCGGCTTTCCCGGCCCTTTAATATCTCAATCTGTTTCTCAAGCTCTTTAATCTGCTTCTGAAGTTTTTTCAGCTCGTCATACTCTGCAAGCTTTTCCTGCCTCTTTCCGATCTCTTCTATTAGCTGTTCTCTTTCCGGCACTTTTCCCTGTTCTTTCTTCAGTGCCATTTCCAGTTCTTCCAGCGTTGGTGTCTTCTCTGCTATCGTCTGCTCCGCTTTTTCCAGTTCCTTTTTTGCACGGATCACTGTCTCTGCCTTTCCGATTCTCTGGTTCAGCTCTTCCAGATCTTTCTCGATCTTCGTTAAATTCTTCTTCTTTTCTTTCACCGAATCTGCATCCTGATTTGTCAGAGTTTCCAAAAGTTCCAGAACCTTGTCCGCATGAACCACCGCTTTGCTCTCACGGATCTTTTTCACATCCGCCGCAAGCACGTCATCCTCATCACAGCTGATATCCTTCATGTACTGCAAAATGCTTTTGCTGACATCCTCATACTGTTCCTGCAGTCTGCCGCTTGCATTTTTCATTTTCTCCTGAAATGCAAGATACGGTCTGGTATGAAAAATTTCCCGGAAAATTTTGCTCCGCTCCTCAGTTTTTGAAAACAGAAGCTTCATAAAATCTCCCTGCGCCAGCATTGCAATCTGAGTAAATTGTCCGCGGTCGAGCCCGATCAGTTCTGTCACTGCTTTCGTGACCTCTTTTGCCTTTGTGACCGGAAGCCTGTCATCCGGAAATTCCAGTACCGCATCCGCTCTTTGCAGCGTCATGCCCTCGCCCCTGTCCTTTGGACGCATGTACTCCGGATTTCTCCGGATATGGTAGTTCTGCCCCTGATAGAAGAACTCCAATTCCACAAAGGTCGGCGTCTTCGGATCCGCATATTTACTCCGAAGCATCCCCGGCTCTCTTTCATTTCCACTCGCTTCCCCGTAAAGTGCAAATGCGATTGCATCAAAAATTGTGGTCTTTCCGGCACCGGTATCGCCGGTTATCAGATAAAGCCCCCGCTCACCAAGTTCATCCAGAATGATCTCTGTCTCTTTTGCATACGGTCCGAATGCAGAAATCGTAAGTTTTATCGGTCTCATCTCTCATCCTCCCATATTTCTTCCATCATTCCTCTGGCAATCTCTTCCTGTTCATCCGTCATGGGCTGGTTGTTCTGAAGCTCATAGAACTCTCTTAAAAGCTCCATCGGGGATTTCTCCTCTACTTCTGCCGTTCCTCTCACTGTCCCTGCCGCTCTCGTCCGCAGATTGTCATAAGACAGCTTCATGATATTTGGATAAATGCATCGTAGCTTCCCGATCGCATCCGGGATATCCTCTTCATCAGTCAGCGTAATGTGAAGATAATCGTCCGTGTTCATATCCTTGTAAAAATCCAGCGCAGTCACTTCCATATACGTGCCTCTGACTTCCCGCATATCATGTTTCGGCAAAAATGGAATCTGCTGAATATTTATTTTGCCTTTTTCTTCTACATCAACGATGACTGCTGCTTTTTTGTGATTGGTTTCAGAAAAAGAATATTTGAGCGGCGTCCCCGAATACCGCACTGTCTCTTTCCCGATCTTCTGCGGGCCATGGAGATGTCCAAGCGCCACATAATCAAATCCGTCAAAGACAGATGCGTCCACATCATCCACACCGCCTACAGACAGTTCTTCTGAATCACATCTTGCCGCACCGGTCACGAACTGATGCGCAAGCAGGATATTTCGTTTGTCTGTGTCGATCTGCATATGCTGCACTGCCGCATTTACAGCATCCTGATAGGTGATGATCTCTTCCTCCGGATACACTCTTTTTACCAAAGACGGCTTCACAAATGGAAGCATGTAAATATTGATCTCACCGTACCGGTCACTTATCGTTACCGGTTCTACATCCAACTCAAATACCGGTGAAAGATAGATCTGTCTGCTGCTCATCAGTCTTGAACCGAAAGCAATTCTTTCTGCAGAATCATGGTTTCCGCTGATCAGAAACACCGGCAGCTCCCTCGCGGCGATCCTTGTCAGGAAATCATCCAGAAGCCTCACCGCCTCTGCGGACGGAATCACCTTGTCGTAAATGTCGCCCGCGATCAGAACCGCTTCCACCTTCTGCTCATCGATAATGTTCAATATCTCTTTTAAAATATATGCCTGATCCTCCAGCATAGAAAATTCATTCACTCGCTTGCCGAGGTGCAGGTCTGATAAATGAAGAAATCGCATGGTTTTCTTCCTCCTTCTCTGATAATTCTTTTGCAGAGCAAACACAGCTTCTTTTATCCATTTCCATTTTATATGCCATTTTTACTACTGCTCTAAACTCCTGCCGGATCTCCGCATTTGGAATAAATACCGTCCTTTCATCTTCGTTGTACGCCAGATATCCGAGGTGGATCAGCAGTGTCAGCACATCATTGAATCCATCCTTTCTAACTTAATTTCTGTTATTCTAATTATAATCGGGAAGCGAGAAGTAAGCAATGCTTACTCCCCACTTGATCCTGTAATATTTATTTACTACTCATACGGATCCTGATCTTTTCGGTAGATTACGCCTTCATAACGCCAGTCAGACAGGTCATCCAACGGTGCCGACCACGATACATAATCCTGCTCACAAAATTCATTCCCATTCTCCAGATCATGACTTCCGTATACATATTTTTCGCAATATACTTTTTCACGAAAATCCCTCCCTATTTATATTTTGCAGAGAAGATAAAATAAAAAAGCATAACCGCAATTTTCTGCAGCTATGCCTCTTTGCATTTGACCTTTTTTTATATACTATGAAATGCAATTTTCCAGTATATAAAACAAACGGAACACAACTTTTTGTTATGAACGTCTTTTGCTTTTTATTTTTAATTTTTATAAGAAATCCTTTATTTTTTTATCCGGTTCTTCTTCTCTGAGTTTTTTCATCTTTCTGAAATACGAACTCATCTCATCTGCCACTCCCGAAAGCCTGTTCAGCAGTCCGGAAAACTCCGTCAGCATCTCATCATCCTTGTAATACGGATACACAATATCATGGTCAATCTCGCTCCATCCTTCTTCAAAAAGCGTTCTGCCCTGGATTTCCAGATAGTATCCGTGATACTTGATGATATAATGCAGTGAACGGTAATACCCGCCTGTCCGCACTTCAATCTGCGTACTGTCATAAATCCTCGTATCTCCGGAACGCTTGTATACTTTTGGACGTTCTGCGATATAGCAGTGCTCCGGATCCTCATCAAAATCCCGCAGCCTGTCCTCTACATAATTGTTCGGATCATTTTCAAACATCGAAGTGATGAACTTATGAAAATGGATCCAGTCCTCCCGGTAAAGGAAGAAAACCCTGATACCAATCAAATCTGTGATGTATTTGTGGTAATTCGATTTGTTGATATGTTCAAATTTTGCATAATTTTCTTTCCGCTTCCGGATGATCTTTTCCAGAAGGTGCATTGGATTCTTAGTTCTGTAACGGTAGGAATGGATCCCTGCCCGCTCAATATCATAAATATATTCATCTACAAATTCTTTTCCCAGATGACGGAACAATTTCGTTTTTGACATATAATCTTCATAGATCTCTGTCAGCTCCTCCCAGGAAATCCGGGCAGCCGTAAGGTCATCCTCTGTCAGATTACAGGTTTTCAGAAATTCCTCTTTATTGATCATTTGCTCTCTCACCCAATTCTTTCCGGCCCATGCGGACCTCTTCCATATGACCGGCAAGCTCTCTGTCCATATGATCGAACAGATAATTTTTCGCACTCTCTTTGTGCAGCTCCCATTCTTCCTGAATCTGCCGGTTCACGATCTTCACCTCTTCCAGGAACTCCCGGGAAGATATGATCGTACCTCCCTGTCCCTGTGTGATCACCTGTTCCACACCATCTGATGTAACTACCGTCACATGATACTTTCTTCCGACTTCATGTACTACCTTTTCAATGTACATATCCGCCGTCTCAGCTTCTTTTGTATACACAACATGAATGTTGTGGTATTTGAAGATTTCCATTGCTTCGCCTTCAACCTTGTAGGCATCAAATACCAGGATCAGAGGATAGTTCTTGAACCCCTGATAATTGCAAAGCACATCCATCAGTTTATTTCTTGCTGCTTCAATATTCTCTTTTGCCAGTTCTTTCAGATCATCCCATGCGAAAATAACATTATAACCATCTACCAGCAAATATTCCTGTACGCCTTCTTCATCTTTCTTTGCTTTTGGCGTTTTCCCTGCAGTCACAGTCTTTGGAAGACGATCGGCTTTTCTCTCTACCCGTCCGTAAGTCCGGATAAAAATCTCTTCCAGTTCCCTGTCTTCTCTGGCATTACGCGCATAATGCCTGCCGCCTCTGGCTGCTGCTTCTGCTGATCCGCTTTTCTCCTTGCGTAAATTTACCGGTACAGTCTCATCCAGACTTTTTTCGGTCTCTCCTGCCAGCCTTTTCCGCTCTTCCAGGATCTTCGGAAGCTGTGCCTCAATATGCATATGTTCCGGCACTTCCTGCCACGGTACATTATATCCTGCTCCATGAGCACAGAATACAGAGCCCGTCGGATTCTCCACATCCCGCTCCGGATCGTAACCAATCGCCTCTACAACCTCGTCCTGGTTATGGCATGGAAAATATCCCTTCAGCGTACAGAACAGTTTCCCTCTTCCTCTGCTGTATGTGGTTACTTCTCTCTGATAATCCTGCATTTCAGACACCGGTGCACTTCCGGTGACAACAGCCATATCATCTTCCGTCTCCGGTCCGTCAAATTCTCCATTCATCCGCTGAATATCCGTAAGTGCACGGCCTGTCATCTCTGACGGAATTTCCAGACGAAATGCATAATACGGTTCAAGCAGTACATTCTCTGCCCGCATCAGTCCCTGGCGGATTGCACGGTACACAGCCTGGCGGAAATCTCCGCCCTCTGTATGCTTCAGATGTGCACGTCCACTGGCAAGTGTGATCTTCACATCAGTAAGCACCGATCCCGTCAGAACGCCCCGATGCTCTCTTTCCAGCACATGTGTCAGGATCAGTCGCTGCCAGTTCTTGTCCAGCACATCCTCACTGCAGATCGTATCGATCGTGATTCCACTTCCCGGATCTCCCGGTTCCAGTATCAGATGCACTTCTGCATAATGACGCAGCGGCTCAAAATGCCCTACTCCTTCAACTGTATTTTTAATCGTTTCTTTGTAAACAATATTCCCACTTCCAAAAGAAATATCCACGTCAAACCGTTCTTTTACAAGACTTTGCAGAATCTCCGTCTGCACTTCGCCCATCAGCTGGACCTGAATCTCTCCTGCCTCTTCATTCCAGACTACACGGAGCATCGGATCTTCTTCCTCCAGTTGTCTGAAATTCTGCAGCATCCGGTGGACATCACAGCCTTCCGGCAGCTCCACCCGGTAATTCAGAACCGGCTCCAGTATCGGTGCCGAAGAACTTTGCTGCATCCCAAGCCCCTGTCCCGGATAAGTCCGGGTAAGTCCTGTCACAGCACAGATACAGCCTTTTTCTGCTTCCTGCACCATCTCGTACTTGTCCCCGGAATAAATCCGGATCTGGTTGACTTTCTCCTGCAAAGGTTCTTCCTCTGCCATATATTCCAGGATCTCTTTGACCTTCAGTACTCCGTTTGTGATCTTCATATGTGTCAGGCGGCTGCCCTGTGAATCTCTGGATATCTTATATACCTTCGCTCCAAAAGCTTCTTCAGCATGCGTCCCGCTTACCGGTCCGTCCATGTATTTTCCCAGTCCGTCCAGTAATTCCTGCACACCTTCCAGCTTCAGTGCCGAACCGAAATAGCATGGAAATACCTTTCGTTCCCGGATCAGCGTCTGAATCTGGCTCGCCGTGATCTCTCCATTTTCCAGATAGCTTTCCATTGCCGTCTCGTCGCACATAGACAGCTCTTCCAGAAATTCTTCACCCGCTTCTGTAAAATCCACACACTCTCCGCTGAGCTTCCGCTTTAATTCAGTAAGTCTATCCTGTCTGTCCGTACCGTCCTGATCCATCTTATTTATGAAAATAAAGGTCGGAACCTGATACCTTGCAAGAAGATTCCACAGAGTTCGTGTATGTCCCTGCACACCGTCCGCTCCGCTGACAACCAGGATTGCATAATCAAGAACTTGCAGGGTACGCTCCATTTCTGCTGAAAAGTCCACATGCCCCGGTGTATCAAGAAGAGTCACCTGCTTGTCTCCAAGCACAAAATTCGCCTGCTTGGAAAAAATGGTAATCCCCCGGCTTCTTTCCAGCGTATACGTGTCCAGAAACGCATCTCCATGGTCAACTCTTCCAAGCTTCCTGATCTGACCGGTAAGATAAAGGATTCCTTCCGAAAGCGTCGTCTTTCCGGCATCCACATGCGCCAGGATCCCGACAGATATATATTGTTTTGGCTTATTTTCAGATGTTGCTGCCATCGAAAAAATGCCCCTTTCTGCTCATAATAATCTCTTGATTATCATATCACAGAAAGGGGCATAAGTCGACACGCGAATCTTTTTATCTGTCCTGCTTTTCATTTGACATTTTCTGCGGTAAGATACAATTAGAACAAATTTCTAAAAAAGGAGAGTGCCATTTACTCATGAAAAATACTGACTTAACCAATACTTACCGCGAACTTGACAGAGAACTTGCCATTTTGCATGACCAACTCGAAAGCCACCGTTCTTTTGAAAATATCCTTTTTCTCCCGACTCCCGAAAAGATCAGATCGGTCCGCGAAAAATGGAATGATTTAAAAACACAGGTTGAAAACCTGGATACACCTGACAATGTCTATCGTCTGGTGAAGCATCATCTGAATGACTTCCTGGATTCTCTTAAATTTACTATCGAAGAAAAAGAGCACAATCCGGAAGCACCTCTCCTGGATTTTGTCTATTATCTTCAGGAAATCGCTCGCTGTGACCGGCGTTCTAATGAAGTACGTCTCGATGTCCTGACCAGAAAATTACAGGCATTTCATGAAAATCAGGATTTGATCCTTAATCTGATCCATACACAATACGGAGAAAATGAAGCTTCCCTTTCTTCTGCCTTTGCCCGCGCAAGGCTGGATATGCAGCGCGACCTGAAACTGTTAAATGAATATTTCCCGGATTTCACAGAAGAACAGATTGCATCTTTATCACAGTCCTTCCGGATTTTTATCGATCAGCTTCAGGAAATGGCAGATTTACTCGGTTCTGACTGCCAGTCTGACTCTAAAGAATTGTTAAAGGATGATCTCTCAAAGACCATCAAGATGGATCTGGAAGCTTACCGCAGCCTTCTGAAAAACCGTCTTGGTGTATCTCTCGACGAACTGCTTGCATGGCATAAAGAAGAAATTGAAAAGACCCGTGCTGAAGTATTCGAAATCGCCTCCAAATTAGAGCTTCCGGAAGGAACTCCGAAGACAATGAAAGAAGTCAGTGATGTGCTTTTCCGCTATGCTGGTCCTTGTGACAGTGCCGAGGAAATGTATACACGTGCCAGAAATTATCTGAAACGTACCCGTGCTGTCGCTCATGAATATGTACGTCTTCCGGAAGATGAAACCTGTCTGTGCGTTCCTCTTCCGCCTTGCTATAAGGATTCTTACCCTTGGGGCGGTTATGAGGGTGGTGATTTCCGTGTCAAACCGCTCCGCGGCCAGATGTTCCTGAATCAGTATAATTATCAGAACATTACCGATGGCTGGATCAAGATGAATACCATGCACGAAACTTATCCGGGACACCATGTCCAGTTTATCCGTGCAGCGATCGATCCAACACCGGAAACTGTAAAAATAGGAGCAAAAAGTGTACCTCTGGAAGAGGGAACCTGTATTCGGACTGAACGCGCATTTACCTTTATCTTTGCGGAAGACCCGTTCTTCCCTCTGTTCGTTGCATTCCGCCGTCATCATGCCTCTGTCCGTATCCTGGTTGATCTGCAGCTGTATTATTTTGGAGCGACACTGGAAGATGCTGTAAAAATCTACGAAGAAGAGCTTGGCTTTGACCGCGTAACTGCCCGCGCCCAGGTACAGGCACACCAGAATGCGCCGGGATATTTCACCTGCTATTATTATGGAATGAAGAAAATCTGCGACTGGGAAAAAGAGTATGGATATACGAAATGGGATTATACGGAACTGCTGTTCTCAGCCGGGAGGATCAGTATGGAAAGCCTGGAGATGCTGGTTAAGATGACCAAAGAAGAGCAGGGACGTTTCTTTACGGAGTTCCGGAGCTTGCTGATGGAGGAATAAGGTAGGTTTTAAGGTGTTGGAGGGGGACGAAAAAACGGATAAATAAATTTGAGTATAATGATTTGTTTTAGTTTTTAAAAATTTGTATCTTTAAAATATTTCCAACAACACATTATTATAAAGATATAAGTCTACCAAGTTCTTCACGTTTCTTTTCAGTTATGCCATAGATATTTATGTGGTTCAGGTCACCGCTGCGGTCTGTAAAGGCGGGGAAGAGGAAGCCGGATGTTGGGGATCCGGGTTCGTATTCGCCGACAAGGGGACAGATGGCGCAGATGAGGTAAGAGAACATCTCTTCGGATTCTCCGAGGCGTTCTTTGTCGGTGGCTTTGGCTGGGATATCGTAGTTATCATGGAAAACATAGATCGCATAAGGGGTGGTGATCCGGATGTTTTCCATGATGATATCATAAAGAGTATCCATCAGGGCATCGTTTTTGAGTTCACAGTCTCTGAGCGCCATCAAAAGCTGCCACATACTTCCGGCTTTCTGATTTTCCGGCTGGATCTCGTATTTTTTCAGTTTTGTGTTTGTCTCTGCAAATGGAATCGTTTTGGCGATTGCGAGATTTTTTGTTTTTTCTGACGCAGAGAGTTTGAGGAAGTTGATGTTAAAGCTTCCGTCAAAATCTCCGTCTGCATCTACATAACAGCCTGCTATTCTTGTGAATGATGTTCTTGCAGGCGTCATCCGCCGCGTCAATTCCAGCATATCTTCTCGGTTGATCATTTGTCATTCTCCTTATGCAAAATTTACTTTTTCTTCAAATATACTACAAAAAGCCTTCTCTCTGCAAATCTACTCTGCAAAGCAAAGGCTTTCCTTCTACTTAAAACTGCATAAAAACTCTGCGATAAGTTCTATACATCCTTCTACATCCTTCATATCCGCAACCTCACCTGGATTATGCATATTCCGAAGTGGTATCCCTGTAAAAACCACTGGAACACCTTTATTAGAAAAATGAATTTGATCCGCATCTGTAAAACTTCTTGAACTTGCCGCTTCTCTCTGAATACCAATACCTGCTCTTTGAGCACATTCCACCATCTTTTCATTAAGCTGTTTAGTTGCTATGGGACTATTGCAAAGTGCTGGACCATTTCCCAGAACAATATCTCCTGAAACGGCTGCATTTGGGAATCTACTATAGTCTGTACAATTTGTAACATCAACAACTACTGCAAGTGCCGGATCAATCTGCGCACTACACCAAAATGCACCATTTTTCGTTGTTTCTTCCCCCACTGTGGCAGCAGCATAAACACCTGCGCTACAGCCTTTTTCTCTTGCACGTTTAAAAGCCTCCATGATAACAAATACCCCAATTCTGTCATCCATTGCTCTCGCTGTTATTCGATTATGTAACAACTTTCTGATTCCAGAATCCAGTACAACTGTGTCTCCTAAAGAGACATGCTGTAGCGCATCTTCCTTTGATACTGCGCCGATGTCTATCAATAAGTCTGCTACTTTTACCGTTTCCTTTTTCAATAATTCTCTGCTACATTCTACAACACCGTACACGATGCCTTTCTTTGTGCAGATTTGGACTTTTTGACCCGGATAATTATGTGTCATTATTCCACCGCGTTCAATTGCCTGAATTCTTCCTTCTTCTGTAATTCTTGTTACTACAAGGCCAATCTCATCTGCATGTGCAGAAAGCATGATTCTGACAGGGCTTTCCGGATTTAATACACAAATCACATCTCCTATTTCATCGGTTCTTATTTCATCTGCGTATTGTTCCATATATTCCCTTAAAACACGCTGCCCGTTTTCTTCACTTCCAGATACGGAAATCTGATTTAATAAATTCTCCAAAAATTCTATATTCATTTTCTTCTCCATACCAAAACATTATCTTCCTTGCACAATTTCATCATAATGAGCTTTCACTCTGTGCAAAGCTTTCTCCAGATACTCTCTGGAAGTTGCAATATTCACACGAATAAATTCCTCGGTATGCTTTCCATACCGATCACCCATATATACTGATACTTTAGCTTTTTCAATGAAGAATTGCTCTAAAGCTTTTGGACTGATTCCTAATTTACTCGTTTTAATCCATGCCATGTACGTCCCTTCTGAAGGAATTACTTCAAATTCTGGCATATGTTTTTGCAAATACTTAGCAAGAAAATTATAATTTCCTTCCAGATAAATGTTTACCTGTTCCAGCCAGTCATCGCATTCTGTATAAGCTGCTTCCATAATGCCCGCAGCAAAAATATTCGGATTATGAAGCCCCCACCGGTCAATTGTTTCTTTTACTTTTTCGCGGATTCTTGTATCCGGAATAATCATATTCGATAAAATTACTCCCGGTACATTAAAGGTTTTTGTAATCGAATTGCATACGATCAATCGTTCTTTCAATTCTGTTCTTATCTTTAACGTAGAAACAAATTCTTTGCCTTTCTTTAAAAAATCTGCATGAATCTCATCAGCTACCAACATTAAATTATAATCCTTACAGATTGATGCAATTTCATCAAGCTCTCCTTTGTTCCATACACGCCCGGTTGGATTATGTGGATTGCACAGCAACATAAGACTTGTATGGATTCCTTTTTTCAGATTATCGTCCAATGCTTCTCTTAACTGTTTAAAATCCATTCGATATCTTCCATTTTCTAATACTAATGAGCTTTCAATCATCTTCCGATCATATTTTTCAATTGCATTTTGCAAGGCAGTGTATGCCGGTGTATGCAGTACGATTCCATCTCCAGGATTGGTAAATGTCTCTACCACCATATTCAGAGCCATATTAATCCGCGGTGAAAAAACAACCCATTCTGGATCTATTTTTTCATGATATCTGCGTAGCATCCACTGACATACCAAATCTTGATAATTGTCCGGTAAAATCGTATACCCAAATACACCTTTTTTTACAATTTTCTGCATCGCATTTAAAATAGGTTCCGGGGAACGATAATCCATATCTGCCACACCAAGATGCATGACATCACTTCCAAATAATGCATCCATTTCATCAAATTTTGCACTGTTTGTATGGCGTCTGTCAATGATTTCATCAAAATTATATTCCATATCCTATCCCTTTACTGCACCTGACATTGAACTTTCCAAAATTTTCTTTGAGCAGAACATAAACAAAAGCAATATCGGCACTACTGAAAGTGTAACGCCAAGATATACTACTCCATAATCTGTTTTGTATACTCCCTGCATCTGCTGTACCAGAATCGGTAATGTAAACTTTTCTTGTGAGAACAGCAATATAGATGGCTGTACATAAGAGTTCCAACAACCAACAAATGTAAAAATAGCCTGTGTAGCTACTCCCGGAATAATTACTGGGAAAATAATTTTATTAAATATTTTAAACTCATTGCAACCATCAATACGTGCACTTTCAAGCAATTCATTTGGAACATATGCATCAATATACTGGCGAATCCAATATACCATAACTGGTGTGGCAAAACTCGGCATTAAAATAGCAATGTAATTATCTAACAATCTCAAATTATTCATTTCCTGGAAGTAACCAATAATTCCGAGCTGTCCAGGAAGCATCATTGTTGCAAGGACGATCCAGAATAAAACTTTATTCCCTTTGAATTTGTATTTTGCAAAACCATAGGCGGTAAGTGCTCCAATATAAGTAGAAATTGCCGTATATATCACGGAGATAACAACACTGTTTGCAAGACCTCTCCAAATATTTACATTATCTTGAAGCCGATGATAATTATCGAGCAAATGTTTTCCTGGAATCATCTGAAAACTGGTTGCTAAAGCGGCATTATCATGAGTACATCCAATAATCATATTATAAAATGGTACTATACTGATAATGGCAAGAAAAATTAAAAATATGTACGTTAAGGTGCGATAAAGTTTACCATGACCTTCTTTTTTACTTTGCATACTCATTTAATACTGCTCCTTCTTTCCTGTTGTATATTTCATGAAAATAATTGAAAATACAATAATAATTACAAATAATCCATATGAAATTGCTGCACCATATCCATAATCTAAATTTGTAAATGCGATATTATACATATACATTACCATGGTTAATAATGAAGCTTTTGTTCCTCCCATTGCACCACCAAAAGTATACGGTAAATCGAAAATCTGAAGACCACCAATAATTGATGTAACAAATGCAAACGTCATGATTGGACGCATAAGCGGTAGTACGATCTTAAAAAATGTCTGTACTTTTGAAGCTCCATCCACTTCAGCGGCTTCAAAAAGTTCATATGGAATTCCTCGAATACCCGCTGTAAAAATAATGGTATAATATCCAAAATACTGCCAGAATAACACCAATGCAACAATGAGCTGTGACAGTAAAGGGCTTCCCTTCCAGTTAATCGGATCCTTAATAATATGTAATGTCATCAGAACCTGATTCACACTACCTGCTTTCCAATCGAATAACAAGCTAAAAAGTACACCAAGTGAAACAGCTGTTACAAGATTCGGAAAATAGAATACTGTTTTAAAGAAATTACTTCCACGTAATTTCTTCTGATTCAGTAAAAACGCAAGCACCAAACCAAATACCATCTGTGGAATCATTGCTAAAAGTGCAATAAAAATTGTGTTTCCGATAGATTTTATAAACATTTGATCCTGAAGTAACCTCTGATAATTCGCCAATCCTATAAACTGCTGTTCCCCAAATCCATCCCAGGACATAAAACTTAACTTAAATGTATATAAAATTGGATATAAGGTAAATGTTAAAAAAACGATAAAATATGGTGCAATAAAAAAATATCCTGCATTATCTTTATTTATTTTGTTTCTTTTCCGCTTTCCGCTTACTGCAGCCACTTTTTGTAGCCCTCCTTTTCTATTTAAAAAGCTGCTCCAGGGAAGGTACTCCTCCGAGTACTTCACTGAAGCAGCTCCCTTTATATGATATCCATACTCATTTTATGGACTAATCAATTTCGATTTCCGGATAAATATTCTTCATATCTTCTTTGAATCCTTGTACTGCCTCTTCCGGTGTAATCTGTCCTGTCGCAATAAGATCCATCTGTGCGCCTGCACTTGTCCAAGCCTGACGGTCATATTTTGTCATTGGATCACCTTTAACTTCTTTCGCTGTTTCATAGAAGTCTGCGAAATACTGCTGATCGCCAGTTACAATATCTGTATGTCCTTCTTCGATACATTTTTCGATTGCCGGAATATATCCCGGGAAATCTCCCCATGTATCAGCAAGTCCATTTACAAGATAATCTACATTAGATGTCATAGTTTTAATCCATGCCCATGCTGCATCTTTATTTTTAGAGTTTGAGTACATTCCATACCATGTACCACCATTCTGATAAGGAATTGGTGCCTGCATGTATCCCCATGTATTGGCTGCCTTGTCCATTTCATCATCCGGGATTCCTGGTTTAATACAGAAATTAAGTCCCCATGTTGGTAAGCATGTAAGAATAAACATATCTTTTGAGTACATTCCTGATGTCCATCCTGCTGACCACATATCTGCTTCTGCATCTACTTTGTTTGAAACAACTGTTTCCATCATTTTGTACATTTCAAGCATATAGTCGTCACTGATAATATGGTTGTTATCATCTACCCATGGCTGACCTTTGTAAGAAGCATACAGCTGTAATACCGATTCAACGTCATCTAATAATGCGATCTTTCCATCGGATTTTTCGTAAACCTGTTTTCCTACTTCTACGATTTTATCCCAGTCAGATAACATTGCAGCTAATTCATCCGGATCATCTGTTCCAAGATATTCTTTAGCAAGAGCTTTCTTATACCAGAATCCTCCTGGTGTTGACTGCCATGAAAGACCTCTGATATCACCTTCCTTATCTCTTGAAAGCTCATCTACATATGGAATCATATCTTTTGAAATATCTTCTGCACCATATTTTTCTTGGCTTAAATTCTCAAGCATATCTGTTTCTTTATATACACCAAGATCCGAAATCTCAAATGTTGCCACGTCTGGTGCATTTGTTCCTGTACGGAATGCATTCTGAAGTTTTGTTCTGTACTCTTTGGATGGCATAACTGTTACTTTTACCTTCACACCAGGAACAATTTTGTTGAACTCTTCAACATAAAAGTTCATCTCTTCCTGACTCAGATTTGTCCAAACCTCGATTTCACCTTCCGTCTTTGTAACGTCTTCTGTAATCTTCTGATCATCCGATTTCTTGGAACTATCAGATGTTTTCTGCCCACTGTTGCCCCCACAACCTGTGAGCAAGGTTGCTGCGCCTAATGTCACAGCAAGAATTCTCGCTAATCTCTTTTTCATTTTCTTTCCTCCTACTCATATGAGTTTGTTTCTTGTTATTTTGAATTATAACAATCTTCATATCTTGTTTCTACCACTATCTTAACCTCACAATGTCACATTCTTGTCATTTTCTACTATTTTCTGGTTTTTTTGATATATTTTTAGTGCATTTTTGTTTTTTTGTATTGCTTTTATTTTTATAAAACCATCTAATTGTATATTTTTTTTGATTTACACAATCTTTTTTATGCACATTTCCGCATTTGACAATTCAACGGGTCTCACAAAAAAATTTTGTAAGGCCCGTTGATCTATTGCTTCATTCTTTTTCTATATTCACTTGGAAGAATATCATTTTTCTTTTTAAATGCTTTTGCAAATGCTTTACTATTTGCAAAACCATTATTAATAGCAATATCGCCAAGCATATGATTAGTATTCACAAGTTCAGCGCAAGCTCTCTCCAATCTAATACTCTGCAAGTATTCCCTATAACTAACTTTCGCATACTTTTGAAACATCTTCGACAAATAGGTCGGAGAATATCCAAATATTTTTGCCAGACTTTCAAGAGAGATATCTCCCTCATAATTTTCTTTAATATAATTTGTTATATCTGTCAGACGATTCAAATGCTTATAACTTTTTATTCTTTCATCACTTACATCTGTTATCCTATACACTGTTACCATTAAATATAACAAATGATAAAACTTTGTTTGAGTTAGGAATTCATACCCGCACTTCTTTGCTACATAGGCTCTGTACATCTCTTTCATTATACCCATCATATCTTTATCACAATAATTGGAATCATGTGAAAATGTAATGAAATTTTTCTCAATATAATACTCTTCAAAAACAACAAGTGGAATTTGAATAACTAATGTCAAATTTAAATCTGGTGCAAAAATAGAATGCACTTCATTTGAATTTACAATAACAAATTCACCTTCTTTCAAATAATATTCTTCATCATTTAAAAAGAATCTTACTGAACCTTTAAAAACAGCAAAAATCTCTATTGATGTATGCCAATGTTTATTTCTTACATAATTTCCGTTTTTCCCTTCAAATATAAACATTTTAAATGGTAATCCTTTATTAGGTATAATAATTTCATGATTAGCATCCATGCATTTTCCCACCTTCTAATAACATACTTTACACATTTTGCCTTTTCTATTCCTCAATATTCAAGAAAAATATGTCTTTTAAAAAACTAATTTTCCTAAAATTACTTTTCTATTTTATCTTTTATTCTAACACTTATCCTACTGATTTCAACCATCTATCCCTATTTGCCTCATCATCAAAAATACTTTTTATTTTAAATTATTTTTCTATTTTATTTATTTACAAAAATTCAAAGAAACTCTTCGATTTCCACGATCCGATCTCCCCTTTTTTCTTTCCATATCATCAGATACACCTTAAAATCCACCAAATCTCTTGCAACAGAAAACGGTTCCTCACGCACAAGCGTCACTTTCTGCCCGTTTATCTCCAGTTCTTCTTTTCTTTGCTCTGCTTTCTGTAAAACTTTTTCGTACTTCTGGTTAAATTTCTCTCCAAAATCTCTTCGTGGATAATTTTTTGCTTCTTTTGCAAGCTTTTTATCCAGCAGGTCAATCATATCTGCATGGCTTCTTCTGTGTAACAGCCTTGCAAGCCATCTGCTCATCACTTTTCCGTGATGCTTCCGGTAAAAACGAAGCCACCTTACCATGCTTCTGTCCCCTTTCTCCACAGCAAGCTCTTCCATTACATCCATTGCCTCTTCGGTCGGATTCCACGGATCTTCCATCGGGACAATATATTTTGCCGGAACTGCCGGATAACAGGTATAGTTCAACGGTGGAAAATGTACCAGTTTTGCAAGTTTCCGTTCTGTATCACTTGTTGCCTTTTCTCCAAGGTATTCACATTTATCGCTCAGAATCGCCAGACGATATTCCAGAATCCGCAGATACTCATACCCCTTCACCCAGAAATGTCCCACATCTCCGTAATTATAAAGGTTCACCTCCAACTGAAGTTCCCGGAAGAAAATGGTCACAACCGTTTCGCCCTGATATACGACAAGTACATATTCTCCATCCTCCTGGCTTAAAGTTGCGTCCAGCTCTCCTTCATAATCCTTCTGATAATGTCCGGTCATCCTCGCACCGATAAAAACC
Source organism: Coprococcus sp. AF102-57 (assembly GCF_027686195.1). Taxonomy (NCBI): domain Bacteria; kingdom Bacillati; phylum Bacillota; class Clostridia; order Lachnospirales; family Lachnospiraceae; genus Coprococcus; species Coprococcus sp. AF102-57. Next base: position 108,600 of record NZ_JAQCSY010000009.1, read on the forward strand.
AGAAAGCTTTCCACTGCATCATTCATTAGATACACCAAGCGGATCTCATCCTGGTTTTTGGCATCTTTATCTGGAAACAGAACTTCAAACTGATCCTGACCGAGTAACTGGGCAAGTTTCTGGAAGGCCTTCGGAATTTCTTCATATGCATTTTCTGTATCCATGAACGCTTCCTCTGCTGACATATTTTCCTGTATTTCCAGTTCACTCATCTATTCCTTTTCTCCTTCATTTGCCTCTTCCATATCCACACAGGCAAGTCCTCTGTCCTCCACATAACTGACACGGATCACTGCCTGCGACCAGTTGAGGCTGATCCTGGCAGCCTTCTGCTTCTCTTCTCCGGCTTTCCGGAGCAGATCCAAAAGTTTCTCCAAAACTTCTCTTGTCAGATAGCCACTTCTCCACTGAAAGGTCAATGTCCTGCCCTTCTTAGCCGCCTGTAGCGACCGTTTATAAACATCTTCTTCTTTTGTAAAGGAAAGTTTCTTCTCCCGATAATAAAAATGATCCCCATTCGTACAGACCGGTGCCGGTGCGATCAGCGGTTCATGATCCCGGAAAATCTTCTTGTCGTCTAGATTGAAATAATCATAGCGGATCTCCTGTCCTTCCGCACTGTGTTTACCAAGCGTATTGTCAAAAGTTGCATCCAGATGATAATATGTACCACCAATTTTTATGATATTCCAAGTATGACGGTACTTGATCCCTTTTTCCGGATTGTTACCACAGACTGCGATCATGCACCAGATTCCAAGCGCATCACAGAGTACTTTCACAGATTTTGCAATCCCTTCACATACGCCAACTCCATGTCCAAGTGGACCGATAATCTCATGGGAATACGCCTTTTTCAGCTTATCATAAGTCACATTATCACAGATAAAATCATGAATATATTTCTCCTTTTCCCATTCAGACAAATCTTTTGCCGCCCGCGCAAGTTTTTCTACTCTGGAGGACATTGCCCTCTGATGCTCCCGGATTTTATTTTTGTCAAACAGATACTCCGGTACAAAGATCAGATTCGGAGAGTCCTGATAGTATTTATACTTATATCCTGTCATCCAGAAAATCTCCGGATGATCCAGCCGAAGCCTGAAAAAGACATCATAAAGCTCCGCACTTTCTATGCGCGGTATCTGAAATTCATCCGCAAGCGCATTCGCTCCCTGCATGATTACATGGTATGCTGCCTGCTGCTGTTTCGTCATTTTGTGATAATAGAATGGTTCCATGAAAGTCCTCCTGCGCAATGTTTTGATTCTCCTATTATACATTTTTTCACGAAAACACGAAATGTTTTTCCTTGCTTTTTAACGAAAAACAGAAATGTTTTACGCTAGTTTTTAACGAAAATAGAAAATGTTTATACCCATTTCTTAACGAAATCACAAAATGTTGGCCCTTTTCCACTTCTTTCAGACACATAAATTCCCTTCATTACTTATATAAAAAGGCTCCATATAACAGTTTTTACTGCTACATAGAACCTCTTCCATTCTTTTATTTCTCAGTTTCACTTGATACAATTGCCGGAATCCGGATCGTAACGATCGTACCTTCGCCCTCTTTTGACCATATCTGAAATCTGTATTTATTTTCATAAATATAGTCCAGTCTTTCTTTAATATTTTTTATACCGATATGTTCTCCTCTTTCCATACTTGACAGTTTACGCTGCGGTTTGCTTAATTCATCTAGTTTGTCCTGAGACATCCCTGCACCATTATCTTTTACAATAATCTCAACTTCATCTTCTTCCATTTTGATACGAATCGTAATGCATCCGTCTATTACTTCGCCTTCTTCATCCGTATTACATAGAATTCCATGAAAGAACGCATTCTCTACAAGTGGCTGCAAAATATTTTTTGCAATCAGATATGGCTCAACCCCCGCTTCAATATCAATAACACTTTTAAATATTCCTGTATATCGATATTTCTGAATCAGTAAATATTCTCTCACTACTTTAATTTCCTGCTCTACTGTATCATAAACATTATCCACCTCTATACGTAGTCTGTCCCTTAAAATCTGAATCATAGCTTTATTCACTGCAATCACATCTTCATTCCGGTTTTTCTGTGCCAGATATGTAATCATATTCATGGTATTATAGATAAAATGTGGATCCACCTGCGAAATCATCAGACCATACTTCAGTTGCTGCTCTCTCTTTTCCTGTTCGACCATTTCAACGATATTTTCCTGCAAACGTTTTGCCATAACATTAAATGAAGCGCCTACTTCTCCTATTTCATCTGTTGAATTCACCTCAATTCGTGCATCCAGATTTCCTTCTGCTATTTCATTCATTTGTTTTGATACATCCGTAAGCGGACCGGTAAAATGATTTACAATCGGGATCATAACTAACACAATTCCAAGCCCAAAACATAAAATCAGTATTTCTACCAGAAAAATCAGCGAACGGTTATTGTCCAGAATATCTTTTCTGCTCTGCCTGCAAATAATCTTCCACCCATCTTCTTCCGAAAAACGTACTGTAGTAATCCCATCTTCCTGCTGCCAATAACCTTCCTTATAGCTTTTTCCATACTTCATGTTTTTCAGAGTTGCGTTTACATCTATTTGTGTTTCCTTAACACTTGGCTGTAAAATCTGATTATTTTTATCAAGAAACAGATAATCGTTACTGTAATCTTTCATCTGGTTTGCAATATAGTACAACTGGTCAAAAGATGCTATAACAGTAAGATTGCCTTTCTGCCCATGATATATATATTCCATCGTATATCCATAAACCATGTTAAATATATTTCCAAATGCTGTATCTGATTCCCCGTCATAAGCAAAAGGATTCAAAAAACTTGTCTTTTTCCCTTTTAAATCTAATTCTTTTATTTCACTACAAATATGTTCTTTTACTTTATTCGAAAATCCTACTGTTGAAAAATCATATATTTTATCCGCCTTTTGGACATCCAGATAAATCCCGATGATTCCATATGACTGAATTTTATTTTTTACACCAAGCTGGGATAAAAAAAGACTTATTTTCGCATTATTTGCTTCATTCGGCTCCGACATATATTGATCTATTTTCTGAATAAGTTCTGGTTCTTCTGCCACAATCTTTGTAAATCTTACCAGCTCTTCAAAATTCTGATCTAACTGAGACATGATCTGCTCATTCAGAATCATGGTATCCTCTCTGTCTTTCACACTGATATTTCTATATACCAGTTCCGGTAATGCCATGAGCAATATTCCCATAATTACCAAAAACACACATAATTGTGCTATAACCAATTTATTTCTTAATTTCATGACCTCTTCTACTCTCCGGCTAATAATTTCCTGCGATATTGGTTCGGTGTCAGTCCTGTATATTCTTTGAAAATTTTACTGAAATACTGACTGGAAGTAAAACCTGTCTTTTCTGATACTTCATAAACCATATATTCTTTATCCTGGAACATTTTCTTTGCATTTTCTATTCTGACATTATTGATAAAATCATTTACCCGTATTCCAGTTTCTGTTTTAAATTTCGTTGATAACCAGGAAGACGTCACACCAACATGCTCCGCAACTTCTGCTGCTGTAATACTTGCATCACCATAATTCTGATTGATATAAGCCATTGCATTGATTGTCACATCGGAATAAATCATTTTTTCTTTCTCATTTTTCATTCGACAAATTTCTTCTATCTTGTATTCAATATATGCCTGAAGATCTGTTACTTTTCTAAAATCATAAGAACTGCATCCCTCGGTCATCAAAAATCTCTGACCGCTTGTTTCTCCAATCAGTTTTCCATCAAACAAACTAAGAGCCTCCAAAATATGTTCTATATATTCCAAGTATTCTGTAACATTCTGTTTTTTTTCTGTTTCATGCAATCGGTTTTCTATTTTTTCAATTTCTTCTGTTTTTCCCTGTTGTAAAGACTGATAAATTTCTTCTGATGAAATTCCTGACAGTTTCTTCTCATTTTCCTCTTTTCCGTCATAACGCAGCTCCTGTAACTCTACTTCATTTTTTAAAATATTATTTTCCAGTTGTCTTTGATAATTTGTAAAATTAGACCGGAACTGCCTTACCATACTTCCATGCAAACAATAATATACATGATACAGTTTTTCTTCTCTGTTAATATATTCATACAGCTTTCTTGCAAAATCATAAATTCTGTCATTTATTTCTTTTTGTGAAACAATTCCTTTTCCGAATTCAAGCAAAATCAGATATTCATCTTCGTTTACCGGAAACCTGGCCCCTACATGAATCCCAGTATTTTCAGATACATTTTCGCACGCTCTTTTTATGAGCCGATTATCCAATGTCATCTGATTGTTATCAAGTGGAATATATTTCTTTAAAATCTTCGGAACCTTTCTTTGAGAAACGATAATATAATAATATTTCTTATGCAAACCTATATAATCATTTTCATCAAGAATATCTTTATATACCTCTTCTGAAATATTTTTTCTAAATAATTCCTCTAAAATTGCTGTAATTGTATACTGCTTTTTTGCTTTTTCTTTTATAATTTCTTCTTTTAATTTTAGTATTTTTCTTAAAAATCCATCTTCCTCCAGATCACTTTTTAAGATATAATCATCAATTCCTAACCGGATTGCCTGTTTTACATAATCAAAATTTTTATATGCTGAAAGGAACAGAATATGTGTATTTCCACCATATTCGCGAATTGCATCCCCTAATTCCAATCCATTTAATCCAGGCATCTTTACATCTGATATCACCAGATCCGGTCTGTGTGTCTTGTAAATTGCAAGTGCCTGTTCTGGATTTGTCGTTACCCCGATCAATTCAAATCCATGATACTCCCAATCAATAATATGCTCCAAATACTCCAGTGCCAGCTTTTCATCATCCACTAACAATACTTTTATCATATTTTCTTCCTCCCATTATGCCCTGTCAAATGCTGTCTATTCCGATTATACAGCGACACCCGGAGTATCGCAAGCTGACAGGATGCGTATACTCCGGGTGTCATTTAAATTATTTTTTATTGTGCGTTTGTTCTCACAAGCTCTTTTTTCAGCTTTCGTTCACTGATAAAGTTCATTACTCTCTGGTTGTTGTAAGTAAAGATCATAATAACCAGAAGGAAGATTCCAGATGCTGTATCCTGCAGCGAAGCTGAAAGTCCCATGCTGAGAAGTCCTGTCGTCAGCATATTTAAAATAAAGTTTCCGATAAAGATTCCGATTACCAGATTACAATACTGTTCAAGTGCCAGTCCAACATAAATTCCAAGCATGCAGTTGAAAATAATATTCGTACTTGACATGTACATCGGCGTATCAATTGATCCCTGTATAGAAATCTTCAAAAGTGCCGCAACTCCAAGGAATAATGATGAAACTACATAGCAGAGGAATGCTGTTTTCTTGGTATTGACACCTGAATTTTTTGCAATTCTCTGTGAACTTGCACATGCTCTTACATTATATCCAAACTTTGTATAGTTGAAAATGATGTAGAACAGTACAAACATGATCGCAAAAATAATCAAACAATACGGAAATCTTCCAAGTGTTGTAATTTCTCCGTTAATAGCTGTTACCCATGAAATACTTGCCAGGTTGGATAATGTCTCATATACCATGCAAACACCAAGTGCTGTAACAATTGCCGGAACTCTCAGTAACATATACATAACACCTGAGATTGTTCCAAGTACAATGCCCGCTCCAACCACAATCAATGCAAATGGTATCAATCCGATTCCGTAAAGATATACCATTTTTGCTCCGAACATTGCCGAGAGCATTACAACCGCACCTGCACTAAGATCCATTCTGTTACACAACATGTTCGAACACATTGCGAATGAAATTAGCGTAGGGGCCAGCGTTTGCTTCAGGTTCATAATAAGACTCGCCGGTTTTCCAAATGCTCCGCCGGAGCATATGAAAAACAGAAGATATACAAATACCGGGAGCATAACGACTTTGCATACATTTTTAACTGTATCTGATTTCGTTTTCATACGCCTTCCCTTTCCATATCCGTTAAAGTAGTAATTTATTTTCCATGTCTTGCAATTGTATCTTCAATACTGTAGTTCTTGCCCATTTCAAGCAGATCATCAGAAGATGCATTTTTATTTTTTGATTTAATCAGCTGATCAACTTCATCTGTTGTCCATGCATATACACCATCATTATGAAGGTATGTCATGTAATCAGAGAATTCCTGACCAGATTTACATACAATAAAGTTAACCGGTACTTCTACTTTGTCAAGAGCATTTCCTTCCAGTGCATTGTAGATAAGTACGAACGGGAATACTGCATCAGCATACTGTCCACCGATTGCACATACTGTTTCACCATTGTCAAGGCTTCCCTGACAATTTTCTGAAAGGTCACAGAATGCGATCTTAACCTGACCTTCACGTCCTGCTGATTTGATTGGTTCTGAGCAGTATTCAATACCAAGAAGTGTAATTGCAATACCATCGATAGAATCATCTGCTGCAAGGAAATCTTCTACTGCTTTTGTGAATTCAAGGCCTCTGTATTCACCAGCTTTTTTAACTTCCGGATGATCTTCAAATGCTTTCATCATACCTTCCCATCTTCTGTCATGGCAGGTAATTCCAGGTTCATAGCCAATTGCTGCAATGTTCTTGCATCCTGAATCAATAAGGCTTGTTACAATTTCATATCCTGCATCGTAATCTGCTTCATAAGATCCACCAACAAAGTAATCACTCTTGTAAACCTGATCTTTGATGCTTTCATCAATCTGTGACCAGCCTACACCAAGATAAACTTCATTTTCTTCACAAATTTTTAATCCCTGAAGGACTGCTGTTCCTGAGAAGTTTGTTGTGATAATACCATCAACACCCTGTGCACAGAGGTTTTCAATTGCAGAAAGATATGTTTCATCTGCAAAGTTTTCAATAATGTAATAGTTAAATTTTACACCATATGCTTTTCCAAGATAATCTGTGTATGCTTTGTATTTTGCGCAAAGGAAATCTGTTGTTGTATGGATAACTACACCAATTGTGTATTTACCATCCGGATCTCCACAAATTTCATCCTGACCTGATTTGTTTCCCCAGACTTCCTCTGTCTTTGCATCTTTTGTCTCTTTTGAACTGCTGTCTGATTTCTTGCTTCCTGAAGAACCACCACAACCGATTACAGAGAATACCATCATAACTGCTAATAAAACAGCTACTGCTCGTTTAATTCTTTTCATTTCTTTTCCTCCTCTTTTTCTCCTTGTTTCATCTGTTACTCCAGTACACCATCTTTGTTCTTTACATATGTAAGGAATACTAACAGTAACAGTACCAGTCCCTGAATTCCTTCAACCACACGTTCGTTAACACCCAGGATAATCAATCCATTTCTCAAAAGGATAACAGAAAAGCTTCCGACCACAGCTCCGATCATTTTTACTTTAGAACCTCCGGACAATGGCACACCTCCAAGTACCAATGCTGTGACAACGTTCATTTCCATTCCCTGACCAGTTGAAGTACTTACACTTCCGGCTCTTGCCATAAGGATAAATCCTGCAATACCTACCGTGATACCACTGATAATGTAAGCGATCATTCTGGTTCTATTAACGTTTACGCCTGCCTGCTTTGCAGCGGCTGGATTTCCTCCAATTGCTTTATTATCTTTTCCAATTGCTGTTTTTTCAAATAAGATATAGCAGATAATAAAGACTCCTAACAGCATTCCCAGCTTAAATTTCTGATTATCAAATTCAAAAAGTTCAACCGGAATACTATATTTCTGTGATGCACATACCGTATTTAAGATTCCACGACACATGTACATGATGCATAGTGATGTGATAAATGGCGAAACCTGCAAATATACGGAAACAACTCCGTTCAATACGAACCATACCAGTGCTGCAAGAATGTTTGTAATAAATACTACTCCTGCCGGTACTCCTGTGTTCGCAACTAAAATCGCAACTAAAACGCTGAAACCGATAACACCACCGTATGACAAATCCATTCCGCCATGTGAGTATACGAAAATTGCACCAAATGCCATAATCGCTATATATACGGTCTGATTCAGAATACTGTTAATATTACCTTTTGTCAGCAGTTTCCCTTCTCCTCCGACCTGAAATATGATAATCATTAAAATGATTCCAAGGAAAGGAATTATTTTCTGAAGAATTTCTTTTGCCTTAGCTTTCTCTTTCACTTTTATCCCTCCTAAACCATCTTCTTGATTAATACAGATTCATTTAACTCTTCTGACCTGGTAAATGAATCTTGTATCTGACCATCTTTCATAATCAGAATACGATCACTCATTCCAATCAGTTCCGGAAGTTCTTCTGAAATCATCAAAATAGATTTTCCTTCTTTTTTCAGGCGGTACATCAGCTGATACATAAATGCCTTTACACCAATATCAATTCCTCGTGTCGGGCAGTCCAAGATATAAATTTCTGACTCATTACCAAGCCATTTTCCAAATACAACTTTCTGTTTATTACCACCACTTAAATCACCTACGTTTTGTCCAATCTCTCTGCATTTAATGCTCATATCTTTTACCTGTTTATCGGTAAATTTCTTTTCAGCACCTTTGGTAATTACACCACCTTTTGCGATCATTGACAAGGATGGTAAAACGGTATTTTCCATGATACTTGCTGATAAGATCAGTGCTTCCTGGTCTCGGTTCTTGGATACATATCCAATCTTGTTCTTGATTGCCTGTTTTTCTGATGTAATCTTTTTTCCATTTCCAAGTTTTACTTCACCATACAATGGTTTAACATTTCCAAACAACGCTTTTCCAAGTTCATGCATTCCGCAATCTGTTAACCCACCTATTCCAAGGATTTCTCCTTTATGAAGTTCCAGTGAGACACCTTTGAGGCTATCTCCTACATACAGTTTTTCTGCCGAAAGCACAACCTCTTTCCCATAGCTTCCATCGTAATCACTTCGATAATAATCTCCGGTAAGTTTACGTCCTACCATCAACTCTTTTATCTTTTCCTCTTCAAACTCAGATTTTTCAAGTTCAGCAACAAACACACCGTCTCGCAAAACAATCAGCTTACTGCAAACCTCCATCAGTTCTTCCAGGTCATGGGAAATAAACAGTACTGTCTTATTTTCCTTCTTCATGTTCTTAATAACCTGGTAAATGATATCCCTTCCTCGTTGAGACAAAGCAGTTGTTGTTTCGTCAACGATGAAAATCCTTGGATTCGTATACAGTGCTCTTACAACTTCAATCAGTTTTCTTTCTTCCAGACTGTATTTTATGATCGGATCTTCCGGATGAATATTGTTAATCCCGATTTTTTCAAGTGCCTTTCTTGCTTCCTGATACATCTTTTTTCTGTCAACAACACCATGTTTTGTAAACAACTGCTCTTTTCCGATAAAAAGATTATCTGCCACTTTAATTCCCGGAAGTGTTCCCATTTCCTGGGCAATCATACTGATTCCATGATTCTGTGCATCCAGTGTGTCTGCTGGTTTATATGGTTTTCCGTCCAGAGTAAGCTCTCCTTCAGATTGCGGATAAACTCCGGAAATAATAGAGGAAAGAGTTGACTTTCCGGAACCATTTTCTCCGATCAGACCAATAACTTCTCCTTCATCAATGGTTACAGAAACGTCTTTCAATGCCTGAGTAAGTCCAAAGTTTTTTGAAATATGTTTTGCTTCCAAAATCACGCTCATTTCGTTGCCACCTCCCTCTTTCCTTCTTCTTTTATTATCCTAAAACAATTACATTCCATGACATTTTTGGTAATACTACAGAATTTGTAGCTGTTACCTCTTTCTCTTCCATTTCAACTGCATCCGGATGTTCAATTGTGTTCATTACAGAATAGTCATTTCCGGCAAGTACCAGATGTTTCTTTACTTTCTTATCTCCATATCCCTGTAAATCAACTTCAAATTCAACGTCCTCTTCCTGATCGCAGTTCAGAACGAAGATTCTTACTTCATCATTTTCCTCATTATAGATAACTGCTGGTTCAACAACATTTAATTCACCGAAATCGCACTGATATTTCGGTGCATCCACAATGGCTTTCTTAACAGTTCCATGTCCATATTTGCTGAGCATATGGAATGGATGATAAATCGCCTGTTTGAAAATTCCACCTCCCGGAATTGTTGTGATTGGAGCAATCACATTGATAAGCTGTGCCAGGCATGCAATTTCAACTGTATCTGCATTGTTCAGCAATGAAATTCCAAGTCCTCCAACAACAACTGCGTCCAGCAGACTGTATTTTTCCTGCAGAATCGGTGGTGCGATTTCCCATTTTCCAGCTGATGTCATCTCGAACGTTGTAAGTCCCATTAAATCATCCAGAGAATCCAGTTTGATGTCCTGGAAGTTCCACACATTCCATTCATCCAGACAAATCTTTAAATCTTTATCAAAATGATTTTTAGCCTTTACATACTCAATAACTTTTGCGCTGTTTTTGATATGAGAATCCAGCTGTTTATAGGAAGCAAGATAATTTGTTGTACCCTGTCCAGAGTTCATTGTATAGTTATGAGTTGATAAATAATCAACCTGATCATAAAGATCTGTCAGCATTGTTCTGTCCCATTCCATATAGGTTGGTAACATTTCATAACTGCTTCCGCAGGCAACCAGTTTAATAGAAGGATCAACCCATCTCATGATCTTTGCTGCTTCAAGTGCTTTCTTTGTATAATCTTCTGCTGACAAATGTCCTGCCTGCCAGCTTCCTTCCATCTCATTTCCAAGGCACCAATATTTGATATTATATGGTTCTGGATGTCCGTTCTGGGCTCTCAAATCACTCCAATAGGTTCCACCCGGATGATTGCAATATTCAACCAGATCGCCGGCATCTTTAATACTTCCTGTTCCAAGGTTGACTGCGATCATCGGCTCAATACCAACTTTTTCTGCCCACTGGCAAAATTCATCAATACCGAACTGGTTTGTTTCAATACTTGACCATGCATAATCCATACGTTTTGGTCTTTTTTCTTTTGGTCCAATTCCATCATGCCAGTCATAGCATGATACAAAGTTTCCACCTGGATAACGAATTACCGGAACGCCTAATTCTTTTACTAATTCCATGACATCTTTACGATATCCGTTTTCATCTGCATTTGGATGCCCCGGCTCGTAGATTCCTGTATAAATGCTTCGTCCCAGATGTTCTGTAAAAGACGAGTACATTTTGTCATCAATTTTTCCAATGTCGTAATGAATGTCACTAAAGCATTTTGCTTTTTTCATTTCTCGTTCCTCCCTTAAACTTTCATATTCTCCTGTCGTTCATTTCAAACGATTCTTTGTTATGTGAATATTTTAGAATGGCGCCTGTTTTTTCACTATATTCATTTTTTATGTGAATGTATAAAATTTTTTGGTTTTATAAATTTCTTCCAAAAAATGTGTAATTTTTTTAAGTTTGTTAAGTATTCTGCATAATTTCAAACAAAAGTCACAGTCTTTTACATTAAAAAAGTCCCATATGGCAACCCTTTCCGTCACCATACAGGACTTCTCCTTCTTTTCCTTTTATTCAACATTCTTCGTCGCAACAATATCCACACCCGTGTCAGCCACATTTTCAAGGATCACATCCCCAATATGAACCGGAGCCGGGACTTCAATTCCTTTGAGCGCCTTCACACATTCAAAGATCTTGCCCTTTGGGATATCTTCTTTCGTCTTCACCGATACCATATCGATGCTTCCGCCGGACACCCGCACGGTCGAAGTTACGATTCTCGTTGGATTCGTCACTTCTTTTCTTGCATATACATCACCGCGTTTACAGGTATTTCCCGTGACGCTCACTACTTCTTCCCCATTCATTACAACTGTAAGAGGGCAGCCCATCGGACAGCCGATACATGTCAATTTTCTCTCTTCCATCGTCTACGCCTCCTCAATCTTTACTGTGATGGTCTGCAGAGCCGGATATTTCAGAAGCTGCTCTTTTGTCAGCTTAATCTCTTCCATCTCACCTGGTGCAACAACCGGACGTTTTCTGTGGATCACTCTCTCATCATCAAAATATGCGCTGATATAACAATTCTTATAGACACCGCCCACACGGAAACGCACGGTCAGATTTTCATCCATCCGGTCTACGTTAATCGTTCCCGGAACTGTATAACGGACACCTTCGACTGGATTCATTTTAATCTCTTTTCCGCCCTGTCTGCATTCTTCTCCCTGTTTGACGTATTCCGCAGCATTTCTTCCTGCAGTTCCGGCTTCTTCCGATACAAAGTCAACCAGGTCATGCACATGCAGGACATTTCCACAGGCAAATACGCCTTCGATGTTTGTTTCCAGGCTCTCATTTACCTTCGGTCCTGATGTGACAGGGTTCATATCCACGCCCATACCTCTTGAAATTTCATTTTCCGGAATCAAGCCTACGGAAAGGAGGAGGGTATCACAACTGTATTCTTCTTCGGTTCCAGGAATCGGTTTTCCGTGACCGTCCACCTGTGCCAGTGTAATGCCTTCCAGACGCTCTTTTCCTTTGATATCAACAACCGTATGGCTCAGCTTCAGCGGAATGTCATAATCATCCAGACACTGTACGATATTTCTCTTCAGTCCTCCGGAATACGGCATCAACTCTGCAACAACCTTAACCTTTGCACCTTCAAATGTCATTCGTCTCGCCATGATCAATCCGATGTCGCCGGAACCAAGGATCACAACTTCCCGCCCCGGCATATAGCCTTCGATATTGACCAGTCTCTGTGCCGTACCTGCTGAGAAAATACCCGCCGGACGATAGCCCGGAATATTAAGTGCACCTCTGGAACGCTCACGGCACCCCATTGCCAGAACAACTGCCTTCGCCTGAATCTCGAAAAGACCTTCCTCCCGGTTCATTGCGGTGACAACCTTCTGTGGGCTGATATCCATAACCATTGTATTCAGCTTGTATTCAATATTCAGTTCTTTCACCTGATCAATAAAACGTCCTGCATATTCCGGTCCGGTCAGTTCTTCCTTAAATGTATGGAGTCCGAATCCGTTGTGGATGCACTGATTCAGGATTCCGCCAAGTTCTTTGTCTCTTTCCAGGATCAGGACACTGTCCACTCCGCTTTTCTTCGCCGAAATTGCAGCCGCAAGTCCTGCCGGTCCTCCTCCAATGATAACAATATCATAAGCTCTCATGATGCAATGCCTCCCTCTTATAACGAATCCTTATTAGTACCTGTGACAATTTTAGAATCTCCACCGGATTTTGTGATCTCGAACATACTCACATGGCGTTCTCTCGCCAGGATCTCCATCGTTCTCGGTGAACAGAATCCAGCCTGACATCGTCCCATTCCGGCTCTTGTTCTGCGTTTTACCCCGTCCAGAGATTTGGCACCGAGCGGTCTGTTGATCGCATCCATGATCTCACCCTCTGTAACCATTTCACAGCGGCAGATAATATTTCCGTATTCCGGTTTCTCTTTGATCAGTTCCATTCTTTCTTCCTTGCTGAGTGTATTCGGATCCAGAACGCCTTTTCTTGTTGCGATAAAATCTTCTTTTTCTTCCAGATTCATTTTCTCTTTCAGGATCTGTGCCACCATTTCTCCGATTGCCGGTGCACTGGTAAGTCCCGGTGATTCAATGCCTGCACAGTCGATAAATCCTTTTGCATCCTCCACTTCCCCGATCAAGAACTCATGTCCGTCCTCATGTGCACGAAGTCCGGCAAATGAAGTAATCACCTGACGGAGCGGAATATTTTTCACATTCATCTCTGCTCTTTCGATCACCTGATCCAGACCTTCTCTTGTTGTATTGGTTCCTTCTTTATCTTCGATATCGATCGCCGTTGGTCCAAGGATCAGATTACCGTGAACCGTCGGTGCAACCAGAATACCTTTTCCATATTTTCCCGGAAGTGCAAAAATCGTCTTGCTCACATGACTTCCCGCACTCTTATCAAGCAGGCAGTAATCTCCTCTTCTAGGGGTAATATGGATCTTCTTCTCACTTACCATATTATGAAACTTGTCTGCATAGACTCCGGCCGCATTTACCACGTACCTTGTCTGGAAAACCCCGTTATTTGTATGGATCTCCCATCCTTCATCTATTGGTTTAAGATCCGTAACTTCCGTATCAAATTTGAACTCCACACCATTTGCATTTGCATTCTCAGCCATTGCAATGTTCAGATTAAACGGACATACAATTCCGGCTGTCGGTGCATAAAGTGCAGCATACGCCTGATCGGAAATATTCGGTTCCATTTCTTTCAATTCCTCACGGTTAAGAATTCTTAACTCCTTAACACCATTTGCAACGCCTCGGTCATACAGTGCCTGAAGATTCGGCATATCCTCCTCATGCAGACATACAACCAGCGAGCCATTTTTCTTAAATGGGAAATCCAGATCCTTTGAAAGCTGTTCCATCATCTGATTTCCCCTGACATTCAGTTTTGCCATCAGCGATCCTTCTGCCGCATCATAACCGGCATGGACAATTGCACTGTTTGCCTTAGAAGTACCACAGCATACATCCTCTTCTTTTTCGATTACACATGCCTTCACTTTATAACGTGACAGCTCTCTTGCTGTTGCTGCACCGGATACTCCAGCTCCGATAATTATTACATCATACATTCCCAGATCACTCCTTAATAACTGTTTTTTCTTCCTGAACTTCCTGCTTATGAAAAAGAGCCTGCCAAGTAAACGCATTTCCCTATGCGGTTATCCTGTCAGGCTCTCTCATCTCATGCCATTACCATTTTCAATTCTGAATTTTTACCACGGAATTGCTCCATACAGTAATACTGCTGCGATTGCTCCGATGATTGGTCCGATGATCGGTACAACCAGACCGTATCCGAAGTTTGAATCACCTTTTCCCTTAATTGGAAGTACTGCGTGTGCAAGTCTTGGTCCAAGATCTCTTGCCGGGTTGATCGCATAACCGGTCAGTCCGCCAAGTGACATACCTACTGATACGATAATTCCGAATACAAATAATTTGTCAACGCCTGTGGAAAGTCCTGTCACGTTTCCAATTCCCTTGATCGCAAATACAAGGATAAATGTTCCAACTGCCTCACTGAAAATATTCAGTCCTGTGTTTGCGATCGAAGGTCCTGTACAGAATACACCAAGCTTTGTTCCCGGATCTTCTGTTGCGTCAAACTGTCCTTTGAAAAGTAAATAAACGATACATCCGCCTACGAATGCTCCTGCGATCTGGGCGATGATATATCCAGGAACCATCGACCATGCAAAACTTCCGTCCACTGCAAGTGCGATCGTAAGTGCCGGATTAAAGGAAGCTCCTGAAGCCTCTCCGAAAATAAATGCCGGAAGCAGAACTGCAAGACCCCAGGCAAATGTAATCTGAACCGCACCGGCACCTTTCATACCGGATTTGTTAAGGTTCACATTTGCTACTACTCCATCTCCAAGAATAATAAGTATCATTGTTCCAAGAAACTCTGCTATATAAGGTAACATAATAAGTCCCCCTTTTCCCTATTCAATGTCCTGTTTTCATTTCCTTTTTACTGTCAAAATCTAATCTTCTTTTGCCCATCCGTAAGCATATTTGACAGCCTTATTCCAGCCTTTGATCCGTTTTTCTCTTTCTTCATCTGCAATCTTTGGCTCGAATGTCTTATCAATTGCCCAGTTCTTAATAACATCCTCTTTACTTGCCCAGTATCCAACTGCAAGACCTGCAAGATAAGCAGCTCCCATTGCGGTTGTCTCTACACACTGCGGACGGTTAACCGGTGCATTGATGATGTCAGACTGTGTCTGCATCAGAAAATCATTTGCACTTGCTCCACCGTCAACCTTAAGTGCTGCAAGTTCAATTCCAGAGTCAGCTTTCATTGCTTCCAGAACATCATTTACCTGATAAGCAAGGGATTCCAGAGTTGCGCGGATAATGTGATATTTATTAACGCCACGTGTAATTCCTACGATCGTTCCCCTTGCATACTGATCCCAGTGCGGTGCTCCAAGTCCGGTAAATGCAGGTACTACATAGCATCCGTTTGTATCTTTTACTTTCTTAGCCATGTATTCTGAATCCGGTGCGGAATCAATAATACGAAGTTCATCTCTCAGCCACTGAATTGCAGCTCCTGCCACGAAAATTGAACCTTCCAGTGCGTAATTTACTTTTCCATCCAGTCCCCATGCGATGGTTGTTACCAGTCCGTTCTTTGAGAAGATCGGTTTCTCACCGGTATTCATCAGCATGAAACATCCGGTTCCATATGTATTCTTTGCTTCGCCTGCATTGAAGCATGTCTGTCCAAACAGTGCGGACTGCTGGTCTCCTGCTGCTCCTGCGATTGGAATCGGTCCACCAAGGTAAGAAGGATCTGCTTCTCCATATACACAGCTTGACGGTTTTGGTTCTGGAAGCATGCATTTCGGAATGTTCAGCTCTGCAAGAATCTCATCATCCCATTCAAGGGTATTGATATTGAACAGCATCGTGCGGGAAGCGTTTGAATAATCCGTTACATGAACTGCACCTTTTGTCAGTTTCCAGATCAGCCATGTCTCAACTGTACCGAATAATAATTCTCCCTTTTCTGCTCTCTCTCTTGCTCCCGGCACATTGTCAAGAAGCCATTTTACCTTTGTTCCTGAGAAATACGCGTCGATAACAAGTCCTGTTTTTTCTCTGAATTTATCGGTAAGTCCTTTTTCCTTCAGACTGTCACAATACTCAGAAGTTCTGCGGCACTGCCATACGATTGCATGATGGATCGGCTCTCCTGTCTCTTTGTCCCAGACGATGGTTGTCTCTCTCTGGTTCGTAATACCAATTGCTGCAATGTCCTCTGCTTCTGCCCCAATCATGTTCATTGCTTCAACGGCTACACCAAGCATACTTGCCCAGATCTCATCTGCATCATGTTCAACCCAGCCCGGTTTCGGGAAATACTGTGTGAATTCCCTCTGTGCAACGCTGCACATTTCTCCTTTTTCATTGAACAGGATACATCTGTTACTTGTTGTTCCCGCATCCAGTGCCATTACATACTTAGCCATACTCTTTTTTCCTCCTTTAAAATAAAAATCGTTGCTTTGCATGTTTTATAGTAAAGCGGATATTCTATGCCGCTTCGCTACTTACTCATCCTCAAATACCTGTACTTTGTTTAAATACATTACTCCTGTTACTTTTGTTTTACATTTTCCAGACTTCGTGATTCGTAGATGAAACTGCGATCGCTCCAGCTGAAAGTGCCGCCATCACAGATTCTTTGTCCGAGATCAGACCGCCTGCAATGATCGGCGTCTTTGACATTTTACAGACTTTTCCGATCACCTTCGGCATCACCCCCGGAAGTACTTCGATATAATCAGGCTTCACGGCGTGCTGTTGCTGCCTGATATTCTCATATGCCATCGAATCCAGAAGGAAATATCTTAGGACTGTGAACATCTTAAGTTCCTTCCCCCTTTTAATCAATGCAGCTTTTGTGGAAATTATTCCATCTGCTTCTGTATTTTTCCGGATAAAATCTACGACAATTTCCTTACTGCTAAGACCGCTTATCAGATCTACATGAACCATCGCAACCTTCCCGGAATCTTTTATCTGTTGGACGATCTCACGGATCGAACAGACATCTCCAAATAAAATAAACACAACCCGGATATCTTCCAAAGAACAGCAGATTTTTAAATCATCCATGTTCTTTACTGCTGCAATGATCGGATTTTCTTCTACTGCTTCATAAAAAAATCTGCTCATCATATCACCCTTTTGCCGCTTTTAGAGTACAAAAAAAGAGCGTTGCCTACCACCAGCCTTCCGGCTGTCTCTCTTACATTCGCTCTCCTGTCACGGCATCTCTTTTCAATTCAATTACTTCCTCAACTGGCTTTACTATATCATATTGCATAAATTTTTTCAATTATTTTTTCAAAAAATATACTTTTTGTATAATTTCTACAATTTTTCATATCATAAACAGGGCTGTTATTTAATTTAAATTGTTTTTCTTTATGCAACTTTTTCGTTACCTTATTGACAATATTGTTAAAACAAAAACTTAGAATGAAGTCCGCAAAATCGGAATCGCATTGATCACCGGTTCTTCATACGGATGAACCTTTTTGACTGCTTCAATTGTCTTGTCAACTTCTTCGGTAAACACTGTTACCTCCACTTTCACTTCAGGCTCTTTACTGATCTCACCGGTGTTTCCGATATACGGATTACATCCTTCCAGCGGACGCCAATACCCGGTTACCTCGCTCGATGACATACAAGAATCGTAGTTACCGATATGTCCTGCATCTACTTCCTGCAAAGCTCTTTGTAATGTCGGCAGGTGCGTTTCCGGAATGAAAATTTCCAGTTTGCAGTATTTGAAATCCATGTTTTGATTGCTCCTTTCTATTACAATACAGTTCTATAATATACTACAATTCTTTTTCATGCAAATTCTATAAAAATCTTTCAACCCATCAATTAGCTTTTACACATTAGATTATCTAAAAAGGGCTAGTCATTTCGGCTAACCCTTACTAATTCTCATGAACTTTTAATACCCTATATTCTTTTAAACAAAATGTTTTAAAAATTCCTCAATTGTAACTGCGGTCTCATCTAATTTTAATTTATCACACAGATTTCCCATATAAGTCTTTTTTAGCATGCTGTCTTTTAATAATTCATCATCTGAAAAGATTTCTTTTGCATTTCCTACTCTTAGCAGGTTTTTACGTGACATTACAAATATTTTTTTAAAATTATTTACTGCGAACTCCATATCATGTGTTATAGTAACCACTGTTTTATTCTCTTTTTTCAGCTCTGTAAGAATATTTTCCAATCTCTTAATTCCAATTAAATCTTGTCCGGCAGTTGGTTCATCTAAAATCAATATTTTATCATCCATTGCCAATACAGATGCAATAGAAACAAATTTACGAATTGAAAGTGGAAGATTATACGGATTTTCCTGCATTTGTTCTGATAATCCACATAACTTAGCTGCCCATTCCGTTTTCTTCACAATTTCTTCTTCTGATAATCCTTGTTTTTTAGGTCCAAATCTAATTTCATCTTCGACATTATTATGAAAAATCTGATCATCCGGATTTTGGAATACATATCCTGCGATTTTTGACAGTTGTGCTGTTGTATAATCTTTTGTATCCATTCCATCAATCAAAACCGTTCCATGCGTTGGCTTTAATAATCCATTTATCATTTTTACAGTTGTTGTCTTTCCAGCACCGTTCTGACCTATAATAGCGATTGCTTCTCCTTCATTAATTTCAAAACTAACGTTTTCAACAGCGGAAAAACCATTCGGATACTGAAAACTCACATCTTTGAATTCAATAATCCCCATGTTGCTACTCCTTCTTTCCTATTTTTTGAAGCTGATCAGCCATTTCGTCTGAAGTAATAATGTTATCTTTCATTCTTACTCCATGGTTTTTCAATTCATTTGCGAGATAAACTGTTAACGGCAACATAACTCCAAATTTTTCCAATTCAATCTCGGATAAAACGTCATGTTTATCACCATGACGAATTACTTTCCCCTGATGCAGAACCACTACTTCATCACAATATTCAGCCACTAATTCCATTTTATGTTCGACCAGAATGATTGTCTTCCCCATTTTTTTCATTGTTTTGATGATTTCAAAAACACGCTCTGTTTCCTGTGGATCAAGCTGAGATGTCGGTTCATCTATTACTAAAATATCCGGTTCCAAAACCAATACGGATGCCAGTGCAACTCTCTGCTGCTGTCCACCAGATAATTCAAATGGATTTTTTTCCTGCAAGTACGTTGTATTGGTAATTTCCATGATTTTTTCTACACGCGTCTTTATCTCCTCTACAGGCACTCCAAAATTTTCTAATCCATATGCAATTTCTCCATAGACAGTATCCCTGGCTCCTGTAATCTGGTTAAACGGATTTTGAAATACATATCCTATCTTAGATGCTATTTCTCCCATCTCATATTCTTCGAGATTCTTTCCGTCAATAATAACCTTTCCTTTCATTTCTCCTTGGAAAAAATTAGGAATAAAACCTCTTATAATATTACACAATGTTGTTTTTCCACTACCATTTGCACCTAATATCGCATAAAATTTCCCTCTTTCAAAAGATAAATTTACATCAGCAATACTCGGGGTTTTAGTCAAAGGATATGTATATGTAACATTCTGTATATCTATATAAGCCATAAAGCAACCCTCCCTGCAATACCTAAAACTCCTAATAAAGTAATTATTACAACTGCTTTTTTATCTGCTTCTGTTTTTTCTATATCATATAAATGTGTTGGCTTTATCCCAGATGAAAATCCTCTTGCCTCTAATGTCAATGCTCTTTCTTCTGTTCCGGCTATCGAGCTTAATACAAGTGGAATAATCGTCGGCACAAAAACCTTTGCTCTTACTAAAAGATTTCCTTCCGTTTCTACTCCTCTTGCTTTTTGTGCATTCATAATTGTCTGTGATTTTTTCTTTAAAACAGGAACCATTTGAAGTGTTGATAGAACCACATAAGAAGCTTTTGCGCTCATTCCGCTCTTTTCCAAAGCTAATACAAAATCCTTTTCCTGTGTAACCGAAAAAAACCAGATCAAGCTACCGCCTACTCCCATTAATGTAATTCCAAGTTTTAAAGCAAATAGAATTCCTTCTAACTTTGCATTAAATATCCAAAAAGAAAATATTACTTCCCCTCTTGGGTAAAAAAATGTCTGTATAAACAACAATATCACAAATAGAACACCGACTGAATTTCTTACTTTACGGATGAAGCTCTTCCAGACATCACTTAGTGCAGCTATGATATTAATAATTACAAACACAACCAACTTACTTAAAATCCCCGGCATAATGATATCTAAAACAACCAGAACTATTGCTAAATAAAATTTTGTTAACGGGTAGAGCCCGACAATTTTATTCTCTTGCTTCATTATTCATTCTCCTTAAAATATGTACTAGTTACTCTTTGTTTTAATGAATTTTTCTCCATATTTGTATTTAACGAGAGATCTTTCCGGTATTGCTTTAATGATAAAATATGCAATAAAGACTGAAATTAATTTACCGACACTTTCTGTTACAATATAAACTGATAAAACTGACTCTAAAATCTGTTTTCCGGTTGCCATTAATCCTGCTGCTAACATGGAAGCACCACCACCAGTTGCTCCTCCAAAGAAAAATACAGTGATCGGTGTTGCTGTAATAGTTCCTACTAATGCAATGATAATTCCTGAAATAACTAATTTCCAAACCTTTGTCATCATATTATATTTTGATAACAATCCTGATGAAATTCCAATAAAGAATGCACAGAAAGCATATGGAATCCATGTTGGATCAAAAATACCGTTAATTAAGTTTGTTAATACACCCGTAACAGCTGCCGGAAGTGGCCCAGCCAATGCACCGACTAAAATAACACCTATCATATCCAAATCTACCGGTATTTTTAATATCGAGGTCATCTGCCCTCCGACAATATTAATTGCAATCGCTACCGGAATTAATAAAATTACCATCATTGAAAATGTTTCATTCTTTTTCTTCATTTTTATTCCTCCTATTTTCCCTCAACTAAATCTGTAATATCTTCGTTAAATATTTCCTTATAAAATAACTTATAAAACTTAACTACATCAACATCATATGCATATTTTGCATTGCATTTGTTTTCGTTCCAGTGTCCACCAATATCTACAATTGACTGACCTCTGGCAATTCCTTCTGTCACCACATCAATATATGCCGGTTTTAGCTTTACAATAGAATTGTCCAAGAAATATGCCACCGTTAATACATCATGCATCGGTGAAACTGCTTTTCTTCTTGATCTCCAGTTTTCATCCATTCCTTCTTGCGTAATATTATATACAAATGTTGACAATTTAGTATTTAACATTCTTAATATTTCTCGCATACTGCCATCTAAAGCAATTTTATTTGTAACATCAAGTCCAATCATTGTCACATCCTGAATACCAGACATCAGGACTTCATGTGCTGCCATTGGGTCTGCCCAGAAATTATACTCTGCCACAGGACTCATATTTCCTGTATATTTTGCCCCACCCATAATAATTAATCGTTTTAGATTTCCGGCAAAATCAGGCGATTTACGAATTGCATGTGCGATATTGGTACATGGTCCTATGGCAAAAAGTGTAATCTCTTTCGGATGCCCATTTACATATTCCACAAGAAAATCAACTGCATTCTGATCCTCTTCTTTTTTATCCGAAGCGATAGTATGGGCAAAACCGCCTAAACCATCATCTCCAAATGCACTCACTGTTTCCGGCTGCTTCTGGTCTAATGCAACCGCAGATCCCCGATATAACGGAATATCCTCTCTGCCACACAAAGATAGAATATTCAATCCATTCCTTGTCGTTGTATCCAATGCTCCATTTCCGGTAACGCTACATACTGCTTTTAAATCTAATTTTCCTGAGTATAACGCCAGTATAATAGCCAGTGCGTCATCTGAACCCGGATCACAATCAATAATAATTTTTTCCTTTTCCACCTTACATTTTTCCTCCTTTCATTTCATCTACCTCTTCACGAGTCGGAATTGATGTTTGTGCACCTTTTCTTGTTACTGCTATGGAAGAAGCTTTTTGTCCAAATTCAATTGCTTCTTTCCAATTTTTGTTTTGACTTAAAGCCAGTGCAAATGCTGCTGTAAAGCAATCACCTGCTGCCGTTGTATCTATGGCTTTTACCGGATATGCCGGAAAAAATTCTTCTATATCTTTATTGATATACAAACAGCCATCTCCACCCATAGTAACGATTACATTTTTTACTCCTTTCTTTATTAATATCTTTGCTGCTTCAGTTATATCTTTTCTGTTCTTCACTTCCATTCCTGTCAATATCTGTAACTCAGTTTCATTAGGCTTAATATAGTCAATACCTTTCAGTATATTTTCAGGAATATCTTTTATCGCTGGTGCCGGATCTAAAATTACAATTTTTCCATCCTCTTCCACTATTTTTTTCACATATCCAACTATCTCTAATGGAATTTCTAATTGCATAATTATAATATCACTTTGTTTAATCAAATCCAGATTACTGTCAATCAGCTCTTTTGTGACTTTACCATTAGCACCGGCAATAATTATAATTGCATTTTCTCCCTGGTCATCTACTGTAATAAAAGCTTGTCCTGTTGGAATATCATTCATTACTTCTATTCTGGAAATATCTACTCCAACACCTTTTAAGCTTTCAAGAAGTTTTTCACCTTTTTCATCATTACCGACGGCTCCCATCATGGCAATGTTTCCGCCCAATTTACCTGCTGCAAATGCTTGATTGGCACCTTTTCCACCTGGTATCTGGGCAATACTTTTCCCTGCAATAGTTTCACCAGCTTTCGGCATACACGGAGTTTCTATAACAATATCCATGTTTAAACTTCCAACTACCAATATTCGTTTCATTACTCTTTTTTCATCCTCCTTCTATCGTTATACTTTTTATGAATTTCTCCTTCATATATATCTACCGACTTTCTATCTGGCAAAGCCGGCTGTACACCATAACGTGTAACGCTGATTCCTGATGCATAAATTGCAAAATCAATAGATTCTATTAATTTATGACCTTCACTTAAATAAACTGCAAGTGCACTAATAAATGAATCAGCCCCTCCCGTTGTATCTACGGCCTCAAATCCTGTTCCTTCAAAAAAGAGTGAATACTCGTCATTCTTTAAATAACACCCTTCTTCTCCCAATGTAACAATTACGTTTTGTATCCCTTTATTTCTTAATATTTCAGCCTTTTCTTCAATCGTTGTACCTTCTGGAACTAAAGTAAATAATTCTTTTTTATTAGGTACAAAATAATCAATTTTATTTAAAATTTCATCCTTTACCTTTAAAGTTGGTTTAAGTATGATTTTTATTTCATTTTCTTCGCAATATCCGACCGTATATTCTATAATAGATTCCGGTATTTCTGTAGATATCAGGCAATATTTTGCTTTTTCAAATATATATTCATATTTTTTTAGATGTTTAATACTTAAATTTGTATTCGCACCGGCATAAACCGTAATAGCACTTTCTCCTCTTTTATCCACATGGATATAGGCTTTTCCACTTGGCAAAACCGAATCAAATCGTACCCCCTCCATATGAACATGATTTTCAATCAAATTTGTGTATATTCTTTTCCCATCTATATCATTTCCCAAGCAACCGATCATATACACCTGACCACCTAATTTACCAACACCCACAGCTTGATTTGCACCTTTGCCACCAGGGAAAACATACACTTTACTTGCCATCTGATTTTCCCCTTCTCCTGGAATTTTATCAGCTTCTATCGTAACATCTATGTTCATACTTCCCACTACGATAATCTTCTCTCCTTGTTTCTCTCTCAACGGTGGTGCAACACTATTACGATGTATGATTTGAGGCGAACACATTCTAACCGTATCCGTTTTTTGTCCTGTTTTATCCATTTCGAATAAACATTTTGTTCCCTCACTAACCATCTCTTCAATTGGGAAATCTATAGCTGTAATCCCTCCACTAACATACTGTAGTTCTTTTCCTTCGCCTATAGCGATAATTGATAGCTCCTCTGGAATATTTGTTTTTCTTTTTTCTAAAATTCCTGCTACACGACATGCTATTTCAGGAGTACCACAAATAATAGCTGTTTCGCTTTCTCCAATAAACTGTGATATCCCAAACTCTTCTATTTCTTCATAAATATACATCCATGCTGGGTTTATTTGCATATTCTTATTTTGCATTGCCAATTTATAATCTTTTAAAAGTCCAATCTGGCTCTTATTCACAATACAAGCTATTTTCTGATGTCCTTCTTGAACAAAATTTTCTACTGCCAGTTCTACTGCTTCAGATATTTTATAATAAAAAATCGTTTCATTCAGTTCATTTAATCCACTGGTATCATTGTAATTAACGATAACCCCCTTTTCTCTCTTATCCGCTATGTTTACAAAATCTTCTGTTAAAATTCCTGATACCTTTTTCAAAATCATGTCCTGACACAATATTTTTGTATCATTCTCATCTTCCGAATATCCAATAACAAGACCATAATTATTTTCACGTGCTATTCTTTCAGCAACTGCTATGTATCTTTCTTTTTCCTGATTATTTTTTTGCAAAATCAAACCAACAAGTCGATTTTTCATACCGGCTTTATCAAGAAATTTAAAATATGGAACATAATGTTCTCGTTCTATTACCTCCAAAACCTTTTTTCTTGTTTCTTCGCTAATATCCTTATCTTTCCCATTCATTACCTTCGATACCGTCGAAGCTGACACACCTGCCAAATTGGCAATATCTCGTATATTCATTTTTCTCACCTGGTTTTATCTAAAGTCTTTAGTAAACTCGTTTTGTATGTTTCAAGCTTATCATTTTGTGCATTTCTTTGCAATACCTCATGTAAACGAAACTTTTTTCCGACACGTTGCACAATTTACAGTTTTACTAAACAATGTTTTGCACAGTAGGATAGTTCTTCATGATGTTCTTCAAAGAAAACAAAAGCCTTCAAACTGTGATATGCTCCCTTTTAGGTAGACA